>DASTDT010000056.1:0-4786 GCA_035710225.1 Sphingomicrobium sp. | reverse complement strand
ATCCGCGGCGACATGGCGCAGACGGCGCCGATGCTCCGCTTGCTCCAAGGCGACGTCGGCTCGGGAAAAACGCTGGTGGCGTTGCTTGCGATGCTGAGCGCGGTCGAGGCCGGTGCCCAGGCGGCGATGCTCGCTCCGACCGAAATCCTTGCCCGCCAGCATTTCGCGACTCTCCAGCAGCAGTGCACACCGCTGGGCGTCAATGTCGCCATCCTCACCGGCCGCGAGAAGGGCCGCGCCCGGGAAGCCACGCTGATGGGGCTTACCGACGGCTCGATCCACATCCTCGTCGGCACCCACGCCATCTTCCAGCAGAAAGTCGCCTACAAGTCGCTCGGCCTCGTCGTCGTCGACGAGCAGCACCGCTTCGGGGTCTCCCAGCGCCTTCTGCTCACCTCCAAGGCCGAGCATCCGCCGCATCTGCTGGCGATGACCGCCACCCCGATCCCGCGCACGCTGACCCTGACGCATTATGGCGAGATGGACGTCAGCCGGATTGACGAGATGCCGCCCGGCCGGACTGCGGTCGAGACCCGGGTGGTGTCCGACCATAAGCTCGCCGAGGTGATCGAGGGACTCGGTCGACATATCGCGGCCGGCGGCCAGGCCTATTGGGTGTGCCCTTTGGTGGAGGAATCTGAAGCGATCGACGCCGCCGCCGCCGAGGAGCGCGCCGCCGTCCTCCAGGCGCGCTTCGGAAGCAGCAAGGTCGGTCTCGTTCATGGCCGGATGAAGGGACCGGAGAAGGATGCCGTCATGGCGTCATTTGCATCCGGAGAGTTGGCCGTCCTCGTCGCCACCACCGTGATCGAGGTCGGGGTCGACGTGCCCAACGCCTCGCTAATCGTGATCGAGGGGGCCGAGAGGTTCGGCCTCGCCCAGCTCCACCAGCTGCGCGGTCGGGTCGGGCGCGGAGCGGCCTTGAGCCGTTGCATCCTGCTTCGCGGTGATAAGCTGACCGACACAGGCCGAACGCGACTCGCCCTCATGCGCGAGACCAACGACGGCTTCCGAATTGCCGAGGAGGACCTAAAGCTGCGCGGCCCTGGCGAGATCCTCGGCACCCGGCAGTCGGGCGACCAGGCGTTCCGTCTGGCCACGCCGGAAGACGTCACCGACCTCGCACCACTCGCCCAGGCCGATGCGCAATTGTTGCTCGACCGCGATGGCGGCCTCGCAAGCACGCGCGGTCAGGCTGCGCGCACTTGCCTGTACTTGTTCGAACGCGATTCGGCGGTCGGACTGCTCCGGAGCGGCTAGGCCCGGGTCACCAGCCCATGCTTCTTCTTGCCGAGGCTCAGCTTGCCTCCGGCAATCGTCAACGCCGGATTGCCGACGACCTCGTCGTCAAGGCGCACCGCGCCTTCGGCGATCTTGCGCTTGGCTTCCTTGTTCGACGGGGTGAAGCCGAGCTCGGTCAGCGCATGGGCGATGTTGATGCCCTCGGGGCCGACCTGAAGCGTCGGCAAGTCCTCGCCGGTCCCGCCACCCGCGAAGGTCGCCTGCGCGGTTTCTTCCGCTCCACGAGCCGCTTCCTCGCCGTGGAGCATGGCGGTCGCGGCATTGGCCAGCGCGACCTTCGCCTCGTTGATTCCTTGGCCTTCCAGCTTCCCAAGCCGATCAATCTCTTCCAACGGGATGTCGGTGAACAGCTTGAGGAATCTGACGACGTCCGCGTCGGCCGAATTGCGCCAGAACTGCCAATAATCGTAGGCGCTCAGCTGCGCGGCGTTGAGCCAGATGGCGCCGCGCGCGGTTTTGCCCATCTTGCCGCCATCGGCGGTGGTGATGAGCGGAGTCGTCACCCCGAACAGCTCGGCGGCGTCCATTCGCCGCCCAAGCTCGATACCGTTGACGATATTGCCCCACTGGTCCGACCCGCCGAGCTGGAGCCGGCAGCCTTCGCGCCGCGCAAGCTCGCGGAAGTCGTAGGCCTGGAGGATCATGTAGTTGAATTCGAGGAACGTCAGCGGCTGCTCGCGGTCGAGGCGAAGCTTGACGCTGTCGAATGTCAGCATCCGGTTGATCGTGAAATGCGGTCCGACGTCGCGCAGAAAATCGATGTAGTTGAGCCCCGCCAGCCAGTCGTCATTGTCGGCCATGACCGCAGCATTGGGCCCGTCGAAATCGAGGAACCGCTCGAACACCCGGCGGATCGAGGCGATGTTTCCGCGGATGACATCGTCGGTCAGCAGCTGGCGGCTCTCATCCTTGCCGCTGGGGTCGCCGATCTTGGTCGTCCCGCCGCCCATCAGCACGATCGGCCGATGCCCGGCCTGCTGCAGGCGGCGAAGCATCATGATCTGCACCAGGCTGCCGACGTGGAGCGAGGGCGCGGTGGCGTCGAAGCCGATGTAACCGGTTACCTGCTCGCGCGCGGCAAGCGCGTCGAGGCCCGCGGCGTCGGTCGCCTGGTGGATGTAGCCGCGCTCGTCGAGCAGCCGAAGAAGTGAGGATTGGTAGCTGGACATCGGCCTTCCCCTAACCGACTGTTCGCCCCTTGTCGAAGGACTGCCGCCCGTGCGCCGACCGCTGATCTGTCACCCGCAAACGCCGCCGTCGGGCGAGCCGTTCGAGCTGTGGGCGACGGCCGAGCTGTCGGCCGCGTTCGGGGCGAGCGCGACCCTCAATATCTGGTACGGCATAGCCGCACCCGCTTCGCGCTTCGTCATCCCGGCCGCCGGCGAGGGGGTTCGTCGCGACGGACTGTGGGGCACGACCTGCTTCGAGGCGTTCCTGGCACCCGCCGGCGACCCGGCCTATGACGAATGGAACTTCGCCCCGTCGGGGGATTGGGCGGCGTACCAATTCGACGATTACCGCGCCGGAATGCGCCCCGCCGACGTAGCCGCTCCGCCCTATATTCGGGTCGAGGACAATCTCACCTGGTGGACGCTCGGCGGCACCATCGCCGTGGCCGCAGGGGTCACCTGGGATCTCGGCCTGTCGGCGGTGCTCGAGGAGCAAGACGGCACCAAAAGCTACTGGGCGCTAGCCCATGGCGACGGCCCGCCCGATTTCCACCTCCGGTCTTGCTTCGCCGCGTCGCTCTCGCCCATAGCCTGAGGCCATGAAACTCGGCATCGAACGGCTGCTTGCCGACCCCGGACTGCGGGCGCCCCTGGCAGGCAAGCGCGTCGCATTGCTCGCCCATCCGGCGTCGGTGACCCGCGACCTCACGCATAGCCTCGACGCGCTGGCCGCCTGCGACGAAATCACACTTTCCGCCGCTTTCGGTCCGCAGCATGGGCTCAAGGGCGACAAGCAGGACAATATGGTCGAGACTCCCGACGAGACCGACCCGCGATTGGGAATCCCGGTATTCAGCCTCTACGGCGAGGTTCGCCGCCCGACCGCTCAAATGATGGGCACCTTCGATGTCCTCCTGGTCGACCTGCAGGACCTAGGGTGCCGGATTTACACCTTCGTCACTACGCTCCTTTACGTGCTCGAGGCTGCCGCCGAGCATGGCAGGACGGTGTGGGTGCTCGACCGGCCCAATCCTGCCGGGCGCCCGGTTGAGGGGACCGTTCTCCAACCCGGTTGGGAAAGCTTCGTGGGTGCCGGCCCGATGGTCATGCGCCACGGGCTGACGATGGGCGAGATTGGCCAGTGGTTCGTCAACCACTTCAAGCTCGACGTCGATTACCGAGTGATCGCCATGGAGGGCTACGATCCGAACGTGGCGACCGGCTTCGGCTGGCCCGTCGACCGCCTGTGGATCAACCCGTCGCCAAACGCCGCCAACCTCAACATGGCCCGCGCTTATGCCGGCACAGTGATGCTGGAGGGCACGACGCTGAGCGAGGGCAGGGGCACCACCCGCCCGCTCGAGATGTTCGGCGCCCCTGGCCTCGACCCGCGCGCGATCGCCAGCGAGATGGAGCGAATCGCCCCACAATGGCTGGCCGGCGCGCGAATGCGCGAGGTGCATTTCGAGCCGACCTTTCACAAGCATGCGGGCCAGCTGTGCAGCGGCCTCATGGTCCACGCTGAGGGCGAGGCCTACGATCATTCGGCGTTCACGCCGTGGCGCTGGCAGGCACTCGCCTTCAAGGCCATCCGCGCGCTTCGCCCCGACTACGACCTGTGGCGCGACTTTGCTTACGAATATGTGTTCGACAAGCTCGCGATCGACGTCATCAACGGCGGGACGGGACTGCGCGAGTGGGTTGATGATGCGAATGCGGCGGCCGGTGATCTCGACACGGTTGCAACGTCTGACGAGCAAGCTTGGCGCGAGGAAATCCGCGGCCTGGTCATCTACTGACCGGTCACTTCTTCCGCGATAGCTCGCGCATCGCGTCGTCGAGGCCCTCCAAAGTCAGCGGATACATGCGCTCGTTCATCAGCGTGCGGATCAGCTGAGTCGAGTAGGTGTGCCCCCAATAGGCCTCAGGCACCGGGTTGAGCCACGCGGCGCTGGGATAGGTGTCGGTCAGCCGCTTCAGCCACAGCGCGCCGGGCTCCTCGTTCATATGCTCGACCGATCCTCCGGCGTGAGTGACTTCATAGGGGCTCATCGCCGCGTCGCCTACGATCACCAGCTTATGGTCGTGGCCGAACTTGTGGAGCACGTCCCAGGTCGGCGTGCGGTCGGTGAAGCGGCGGCGATTCTCCTTCCAGACGCCTTCGTAGATGCAGTTGTGAAAGTAGAAATGCTCAAGGTGCTTGAACTCGCCGCGCGCGGCCGAGAACAATTCCTCGCAGACCCGGACGTGGCCGTCCATCGACCCGCCGATGTCGAGGAACAGCAAAAGCTTGACCGCATTGTGCCGCTCGGGCC
>DASTDT010000055.1:0-2900 GCA_035710225.1 Sphingomicrobium sp. | reverse complement strand
CTGCCTCGTCATCGCCGATAGCTGGCCGGGACAGATGCGAACCGTCTACGGCGACCACGAGCGGTTCTTCCAGACCTATTTCGCGACCTTCCCGGGCTATTATTTCACGGGCGACGGCTGCCGGCGCGATGCCGACGGCTATTACTGGATCACGGGGCGGATCGACGACGTCATCAATGTCTCGGGCCACCGCCTGGGCACCGCCGAGATCGAGAGCGCATTGGTTGCTCACCGCCATGTCGCCGAGGCGGCGGTGGTTGGAATGCCGCACGACATCAAGGGACAGGGGATTTACGCCTTCGTGACCCTCAACGCCGGCACGGAGGGCGACGACTTACTCCGGCGCGAGCTGGTGCAGTGGGTGCGCAAGGAAATCGGCCCGATCGCAGCGCCGGACGTCATCCAGTTTGCGCCCGGCCTGCCCAAGACCCGAAGCGGCAAGATCATGCGCCGCATATTGCGCAAGATCGCCGAGGGGGACGTTGCCAACCTCGGCGACACGTCGACCCTCGCCGAGCCTGCCGTGGTCGACCATCTGCTTGCCAACCGGCCACAGCCGGCCGCCGCAACGACTTGATCTGGAAAGGGGATGGTGGACGCACTAGGGCTCGAACCTAGGACCCGCTGATTAAGAGTCAGCTGCTCTACCAACTGAGCTATACGTCCCCATGACCGGGAGTGCGCGGCGTGTCGCCTGTCGCGGCGGGGCCGGTAGCATGGCGCCACAGGGCGCGCAACCGCCCAGCGCCACTTTTACGACAACGACGAGCGAGTGCGCTGCTGGCGCTCGAAGCCCATCAGCAGGCCCAAGCAAATCATCACCGTCATCACCGCCGAGCCGCCGAAACTGACCAAAGGGAGCGGGATTCCAACCACCGGCGCCAATCCCATGACCATCATCAGATTGACCGTGACGTAGAAGAAGATGGTCATCGACAGCCCGGCCGCGCCCAATTGCGCGAAACGGGTCCGGCCCCGGCTCGCGACCCGCATTCCCCACAGCACCACGGCGTAGAAGGCGAGGATCAGCAACGCTCCGCCGGCCAGCCCCCATTCCTCGACGAAAGCGGCGAAGACGAAGTCGGTATGGCCCTCCGGCAGATATTTCAGATGGCTTTGGCTGCCGTTGAGGTAGCCCTTGCCCCACACCCCACCCGAGCCGATCGCGATCTTCGACTGGGTGATGTGATAGCCCGCGCCCAGGGGATCGGCCTCGGGGTCCATGAAGATCAGCACGCGCTTGCGCTGATATTCGTGCATCATGGCGAAGGCGATCGGAAGCGCCGCCGCAATGGCGCCCGCGGCCGACAGAAAATACCACATCGGCAGGCCGGCGAGGAACATCACGGTGACGCCGCCGACCAGCACCATAGTCGCCGTGCCGAGGTCGGGCTGGACGAGGATTAGCGCCCAGGGCACGAACACCAGCAGTGCCGCCGGCCACAGCCCGCGCCATTTCTTGACCTCGCCGACCGGCAGCAGATCGTAGAATCGAGCAAGGGTGAGCACGATTGCCGGCTTCATGAATTCGGACGGCTGCAGACGGATGAAACCAAGGTCGACCCAGCGCTGCGCGCCCTTCGTCACGAAACCCGCCATCTCGACCACCACGAGCAGGATGAGGATCACAACGTAGGTCGGGAAGGTGACCTGTTTGACGAAGCTTTCCGGGATGTAGCTGATCCCCACCGCCATCAGCGCGAAGGCAGCGATCACCGCGGCCTGTTTCGAGGCCCACGGGCTCATCGACCCGCCGGCGGCCGAATAAAGAGTGACGATGCCGATCGTGCAAATGAGCGCGACCAGCCAGATCAGCCGCCACGGAAGCCGGGCGAGCGGCTGGGGGATGATCGACATGATCATCCGCGTGCCTTCTTCGCTTCGAGCGCCGCGCGCGCGGCGGCGGCGACCGCGGCCGACCGGCGGGCAGTTCGTTCTGCCAGCGTCCCGCCCCATTGCTGCTCGAGCGCGGTGAGGTTCTCCATCGCCTTGGCACGGTCGAACAGGAAGGTCAGCGCGTCCTTGGCGACCGGCGCCGCAGCGCGCGCGCCGCCCATGCCGTGCTCGATCACCACCGCCCCGGCGTAACGCGGCTTGTCCGAAGGCGCGAAGAACACGAACAGGCCGTGGTCGCGGTATTTCCAGTCGCCGCCCTGGCCTCGCGACGCGCTCGCCGACAACCGCCGCACCTGGGCGGTGCCGGTCTTGCCGCTCATCTGGATGTCGGGGAACGGTAGCCGGCTTGCACCGGCGGTGCCGTCGCCGTTGACCACTTCCCACATTCCGCCGCGAACCGTCTCCAAGTGCTTCGGATCGAGGTCCAGCAGAGGCGCCGCCTTGTCGTGCCGCCCGATGAGGGATGGCTGGACGTCCCGGCCCGAGGCGATCCGCGCCGCCATCATGGCCAACTGGAGCGGATTGACGATCAGGAAGCCTTGGCCGATCGAGGCATTGAGCGAGTCCGACGCGGTCCAGTCGGGCCGCTCGACCATCCGCCTGTTGGTCTCGTACTTGCGCCGTTTCCAGGCGCTGTCCGGAACCGTGCCGAAACTCTGGCTGACGACCGGCAGGTCGAATTTCTGACCAAGCCCGAGCAGCCGTGCGGTCGGCGCAATCTTGTCGTAGCCGAGCCGGTGACCCATCGTGTAGAAATAGGTGTTGCAGCTCTTGGCGATGGCCCGGCGCATGTCGACCGAGCCATGACGGCCCAGACAGCGGAAGAAGCGGTTGCCGAGCCGATAGCCGCCCGGGCAGTGGATTCGCTCGGCCGGATCGATGCCGTGCTTGAGGGCCGCCAGCGCGCCCATCGGCTTGATGGTCGAGCCCGGCGGATAGAGCGAGTTGAGGACCTTGTTGCGCAGCGGCTGGCGCTCGTCGTCGCTTAGCGCGGCCCATTCGAT
>DASTDT010000054.1:0-5626 GCA_035710225.1 Sphingomicrobium sp. | reverse complement strand
GGAATTGCCGACGATCCAGAAGCTGGAGGAGCGCCATGCCGTCGCCGGCGACCTCGGCATCATCGTCGTCAGCCAGGACATGGCGCCCAAGGCATCGGTCGACGCCTTCCTCAAGTCGAAGGGCATTGCGCTTCGCTCGTTCCTCGACCCGGACATGAAGCTGACCGGTGCGCTGGGTGTCGAGGTGATGCCGACGACCCTGCTCTACGACGCGCAAGGCAAGGAAGTGTGGCGCTACACCGGCGACCTCGACTGGACCGGCGAGGAAGCGGCCAGGCTGCTGGCCGAGGCTGCTGACGGCGCGAAGTAAATCCGCGCCGTCGGTCCTGTCCGCTTCGCGGCAGGCCGTCCGCGGGTCCTGATCTCTTCGCGCTGTTCGGGCGACGCTGAAGCGTCGGCCTCACTGCGCTCGGTCAGTCGCGAAGCAGCTCGTTGATGCTGGTCTTGCTGCGCGTGCGCTCGTCGACCCGCTTGACGATCACCGCGCAGGCCAGGCCCGGCCCGCCATCCTTGCCCGGCAGGGTGCCGGGAACGACCACCGAATAAGCCGGCACCCGGCCGTAGTGGACTTCGCCGCTGGAGCGGTCGACGATCTTGGTCGATGCGCCGAGGAACACGCCCATGCTGAGCACCGCCCCGCGCTCGACCACCACGCCTTCGGCGACCTCGCTGCGCGCGCCGATGAAGCAATCGTCCTCGATGATCACCGGCCCCGCCTGCAAGGGCTCGAGCACGCCGCCGATGCCGGTGCCGCCGGAGATATGGACGTTGCGGCCGATCTGGGCGCAGCTTCCGACCGTCGCCCAGGTGTCGACCATCGTCCCCTCGCCGACGTAGGCGCCGATGTTGACGAAGCTCGGCATCAGCACCGCGCCCGGCGCGATGAAGGCGCCGCGGCGGACGATCGCGCCCGGGACGGCGCGGAACGCCGCCGCCTTGAATTGCGAATCTTCCCAGCCGAGGAACTTGGATTCGACCTTGTCCCACCAGTTCGCGCCGCCCGGCCCGCCGGCAATCGTCGTCATCGGGTTCAGCCGGAAGCTGAGCAGCACCGCCTTCTTGAGCCACTGGTTGACGGTCCAGCCGTCAGCGCCCTTTTCGGCGACCCGGAGCTGGCCCGAGTCGAGCCCGTCGATGGCCGCCGCCACCGCCTCGCCCACCGCGCGATCGTCCGGGGTCAGCGAATCGCGCCGCTCCCAAGCCTCGTCAATGATCGGCTGAAGCGGATCGTTCATCGTTCTGTTCCTCGAGAATCAGGTGAAGCCATTCGGCAAGATCGCCGATGACATGGTCGATAGCGTCAGGATCGGCGTCGTGATCGCCATGATCTGATCCATTGTCGAGCCAAATTGTCGTCATTCCCAATGCCTTGGCCGGCTTCAAATTCTTGGCCATGTCCTCGACCAGCGCCGCGCGCGCGGGATCGACGTCGAACCGCTCGATCAGCAGCTTGTAGCCGTGGGCGTCGGGCTTGGGCAGGTACGAGCAGGCCTCGATGTCGACGAGGCCGCTGAAGTGCTCGCCGATGCCAATTGCCTTGAGCACCCGGTCGGCATAGGATTTGTCCCCGTTGGTAAAGACGAATTTGCGGCCGGGCAGGCGCTTCAGCGCAGCGGCGAGCTGATCGTCCCGGGCTAGCCGGTCGAGCGTGATGTCGTGGACATCGTCGAGGAAAGCGCGGGGTTCCACTCCATGGTGCTTCATCAGCCCGGCCAGAGTCGTTCCGTGGTCGCGGAAATACTGCTTCTGGATTTGCCTCGCCGCGTCCGGCGCGCAGCCCAGGGTGCGGGCGACGAAAGCGCTCATGCGCGCGTCGATCAGGTCGAACAGGCGCGCCGACGCCGGATAAAGGGTATTGTCGAGGTCGAAGATCCACGCGTCGACGTGGCGAAGGGCGGCGATCATGTCCCGGCCACTTAGAACAACATCCATGCTTCATCAAAATGAAAGGATTTGTTAGGCATATTGGTAGCAAGAAAGCCATGTAATTTTAGTGGCTTAGAGCGAGGGGTCTTAAAAATGGGCAGATTGCTGTGCGGAGCGAGCGCGCTCGCGGTCATGGTAACGCTGAGTGCGTGCGGCGGCGGGGGCGGCGGCGGCGGTGGCGGCGCGCCGATCAATTCGACCCCGACTCCTACTCCGTCCCCGACTCCCACCCCGACTCCGACCCCGACTCCGACTCCGACGCCGACGCCGACTCCGACGCCAATCCCGAACATCTTCACGGCGGAGTATTATGCCTCGAACGCCGTCACCTCGTCCAAGGCCTCCGGCGCCTACCAGGCCGGCGCGTCGGGTCTCGGCGTGAAGGTCGGCGTGGTCGACACCGGGATCAACCCGAACCTCGCCGAATTCGCCGGCCGGATCGACCCGGGCTCGGCCGATGTCGCCGGCGCCCGCGGGCTTGGCGACGTCGACGGTCACGGCACCGCCGTGTCGGCGGTCATTGCCGCCGCCAAGAACGACTTGCAGATGCACGGGGTCGCCTTCAACGCGACCATCATCTCGATGCGCGCCGACGATCCCGGCACGTGCGGGACCGAGGACGACTGCGCCTTTTACGAGAGCGACATCGCCGCCGGAATCGACGGCGCCCGGCTGGCCGGGGCCAAGGTCATCAACCTTTCGCTCGGCGGAAGCGCGCCGAGCAGCGGCCTGCTCGCGGCGATGCAGCGCGCGGTCAACGCCGGAATCGTGCTGGTGATCGCCGCCGGCAACGAAGGCGACACCCTGGAGGGCGGCAATCCCAACGCGTTCGCCCTGGTCCCGGCGACCCAGTTCGCCGGCCGCGTGATCATCGCCGGCTCGGTCGGCACCGCCGCCGACCCGAACATGATCTCGGACTTCTCCAATCGCGCCGGCAGCGGGGCCAATTATTACCTGACCGCGCTCGGCTACCGGGTGGCGACGATCAACCACAATGGCGCAAGCGTCCTCTACAGCGGCACCAGCCTGTCGACTCCGGTCATATCCGGCGCGGTGGCGCTGCTTGCCCAGGCGTTCCCCAACCTCACCGGCACGCAGATCATCGACATCCTGTTCAAGAGCGCCGACGACCTCGGCGCGCCGGGAATCGATGCGATCTACGGTCATGGGCGCCTCAACATCACCCGCGCCTTCCAGCCGATCGGAACGACGTCGCTGGCGGGATCCGCGATCACGATCGGAACGGAAACCAGCGGCGACCTGCCGGCGTCCTCGGGCGACGGCGCCGACGATCCCGATGGCAAGCTCGGGGCGATCATCCTCGACGGCTATTCGCGCGCCTTCACCATGAACCTCGCCGCCGGCCTTCGCCGCGCCGAGGCCAGCCGCCCGCTGACCCGCGCGCTTGGCGGCAACGTCCGCACCAACGCCGTCAGCGCCGGTCCGGTGAGCGTCGCGATGAGCGTCGCCGAACGCCGCGGCCAGAGCGGCGTGTTCGACGTCGCGGCGCTCGGCATCGGCCCCGACGATGCGCAGAAGGCCAAGCTGGTCGCCGCCGCGGCGATCGCCCGGCTCGACCGCAAGACCGCCGTCGCGTTCGGCTTCGGCGAAGGCGCCAAGTCGATCGAGCGCCGTCTGTCGGGCGCCGAAGCGGGCGCCTTCCTGATCGCCAGGGATGTCGCCGGCGAGCCCGGCTTTGCCGCCCGGCGCGGCGCCAGCATGGCCATCCGCCGCAACCTCGGACCGGTCAACCTCACCGTCTCGGGCGAGGAAGGCGAAGTCTGGCAGGACGTGCCGACCCGTGCCACCGGATCGCCCTATCGCTGGGCGACCGCCGCGTTCGACAAGAGCTTCGGCAACAGCTGGGTATCGCTCAGCCTGTCGCGGCTCGACGAGAAGCACACGCTGCTCGGCGGCCGCGTCGGAGCGGCGTTCGGGGGCGGCGGCGGATCGTCGTCGACCTTCGTCGACGCCGAGCTTCGTCATGGCTTCGGCTCGGGCTTTTCGGCGACTGCGAGCGCGCGCCGCGGCTGGACCAGCTTTGGCGGCGGAAGCTTCCAGAGCGGGGCCTATGCGGTCGATTTCGCCAAGACCGGCCTGTTCAATTCGAGCGACCGGCTCGGCCTTCGGGTCGCGCAGCCGCTGAGGATCGACAAGGGTGGCTTCGCGCTGATGCTCCCGACCGGCTACGACTATGCCACGGAGAGCGCGACGACGTCGCTCAGCCGCTTCTCGCTAAGCCCCAGCGGCCGCGAGATCGACGGCGAAATCTCCTACGCCACCGCACTCGGAATGGGCTGGCTGAGCGGCAATCTGTTCTATCGCCACCAGCCCGATCACCGCGCTTCGGCCGACGCCGATGTCGGCGCGGCGGTGCGCTACACGCTCCGGTTCTAGGCGCGCGAGGGCAAAGCCGTGGTCAGACGGTGAAGCTCTCGCCGCAGCCGCAGGCGCCCTTGGCGTTGGGGTTTTCGAAGGTAAAGCCGGCGGCGAAATCGTCCTCGACCCAGTCCATCGTCGATCCGACGAGGTAGAGGATCGAGCCACCGTCGACGAAGAAGGTGCCGCCGGGCGTGTCGATCCGCTCGTCCATCGGATTGGCCTCGGTGACGTAATCGACCGAATAAGCGAGCCCCGAGCAGCCGCGCCGCGGAGTGCTCAGCTTGACGCCAATCGCGTCCGCTGGGGCGCGCGCCATCAGCGCGGCGATCCGCGCCTCGGCGGCGGGGGTAAGGTTGATCGCGGCTGGCCGCATCCGGCTAGGCTTGTTCATCACAGCATTCCCAGTTCGAGGCGCGCTTCGTCGCTCATCTTCGACGGGTCCCACGGCGGGTCCCACACCAGCTTGACTTCGGCATCGCGAATCCCCGGCACGCTCAGCACCCGCATCTCGACCTCGGCCGGCATGCTCTCGGCGACCGGGCAGTTGGGCGTGGTCAGGGTCATCGTCACCACCGCGTCGCCGTCGGCGTCGACCGCGACGTCGTAGATCAGGCCGAGCTCGTAGATGTCGACCGGGATTTCCGGGTCGTAAATCGATTTCAGCGCCTCGACCACCGCCTGCTGCAGTTCGCCGCCCGGCTCGGCCGGGTCCGGCGCCGGCTTCTTCTCGGCCAGGAAGCCGGCGAGATAGTCGCGCTTGCGCGTCGCCTCGGGAGTCAGACGCGCGCGGGGCGGTGTGTCGACGGAATCGACGATCTCGACCCTGATGTCCTTTTCTTCGTTCATCTCGCCAAAATCACCCGAATATCCGCTTCACTTTGAGTAGCCCGCGCACGAGCGCGTCGATGTCGCTGTCGTCGTTATGCGCCGCGAAGCTCGCCCGCGCCGTCGCCGCAACCCCAAGATGGTCCATCAGCGGCTGGGCGCAATGGTGACCGGCGCGGATCGCGACTCCCCCGTCGTCGAGGATCGTGCCGATATCGTGCGGGTGAACGCCGTCGAGCGCGAAGCTGACAATGCCGGCACTGTCCTCCGGCCCGAACAGGGTCACGCCGTCGATCTCGAGCAGCGCCTCGCGGCAGCGCATCGCAAGCGCCGTCTCGTGGGCGTAAAGCCCGTCGAGGCCGATCCCGCGAGTCCAGTCGATCGCCGCGTGAAGCCCGATGGCACCGGCGATGTGCGGGGTCCCGGCCTCGAACCGCGCCGGCGGGTCGAGGTAGGTCGTCCGTTCGAAGGTCACGCGGTCGATCATCGCCCC
>DASTDT010000053.1:0-33695 GCA_035710225.1 Sphingomicrobium sp. | reverse complement strand
GGTCGAGCTATTACAGCGACTACACGTTCGGCTGCTGGACCGAGGACGGCGAGCTGCTGCCGGTCGGCAAGGCCTATTTCGGCTTCACCGACGAGGAGCTGAAGGGGCTCGACCGGTTCGTGCGCAACAACACCCTCAACCGCTTCGGGCCAGTGCGCGAGGTCGAGAAGACGCTGGTGCTGGAGGTGGCGTTCGATTCGATTCACGAATCTCGGCGCCACAAGTCGGGCCTGGCGATGCGCTTCCCACGGGTCAGCCGGATCCGCACCGACAAGCCGGCGGCCGAAGCGGATACGATTGCCGCCTTGCGGGCGCTGGTGACCTGACCCCAAACGAAAAGGGGCGAGCCCGAAAGCCCGCCCCCCGCCCCTGTTGGGATCGGCCGGTTACTGGACCGGCTGGAGATTGACCGCGGCATATTTGCCGCGACGGTCGACCTCGATATCGAACTTGACCCGGTCGCCCTCGTTGAGGGTTACCATGCCCGCGCGCTCGACCGCCGAGATGTGAACGAACGCATCCGGCTGGCCGTCGTCGCGGCTGATGAAGCCGAAACCCTTCATGGCGTTGAAGAACTTGACCGTGCCCTCGGCCGTTTCGCCGGTCAGCTGGCGCTGCGGGCCGCGATCGCCGCCGGGACCGCCCGCAGGCCCGCCAGGACCGGCGTCGCGCGGCGTGCGGACGACTTCCAAAGGCTCGCCCTCGATCGCAATGTCGGTGGCGGAAATGCGCCCTCCGCGATCGACCAAAGTGAACGACAAGGGCTGGCCGTCGGCCAGGTCGCTGAGACCGGCGCGCTCGACCGCGGAGATGTGAACGAACACGTCCTCGCCGCCGTCATCACGGACGATGAAGCCGAAACCCTTTTGCGGATTGAAGAACTTGACGACGCCCTTGCCCTCGCCAACGACCTGGGGGGGCATTCCGCCGCCAGCACCGCCGCCGCGAAAACCACCACCGCCGCCGCCGCCGCGGAAACCGCCACCACCAGCGCCGCCGCCGAAGCCGCCGCGATCGCCGAAGCCGCCGCCGCCGCCACGATAGCCACCACCGTCGCCGCCGCCGAAGCCGCCACGGTCGCCGAAGCTCTGTTGTTCAAAACCGGCGAAATTCTCGTCGCCGAAACCCTCGCGTTTGTCGCGACCGCGACCCCCGCGCTCGCCTTTGCGCCCTCTGTCGAAACCCATGCCCGTCAAACTCTTTCGTGCCCGTTTTTTCCTTAGAAACCAACGCGCTCGGGCCCGGACGCAATAGGTTGCCCGCACGATCACTCCGTGCGGCGCGTCCGGTTACTTACTGCAAAATCGGCTCTGCTCCTAGTGATTCCGTGACTGCTCGGTTAGAGCGGTCGAAGGGGTGTCCGCCGGCAATGTTCACAGGCCGGCAATCGCCGCTGTCGCAAATGGGTCTTCAAACGCTTCAGGAAGCTTGGGAATGGCTGTTCAGTTTCACGAGGAAGACTTGCCCGAAGGCCTGGATTTCGGCGACCGCGCGATCGCCGTCGACACCGAGGCGATGGGCCTGATGCCCGGCCGCGACCGGCTGTGCCTGGTCCAGCTGAGCGACGGAGTGGGCGACGAGCACCTGATCCGCTTCTCGCCCGGAAGCGACTATTCGGCACCTCGGCTCAAGGCCCTGCTCGCCGATCCCAAGCGCCTCAAGCTCTACCATTTCGCGCGTTTCGACCTGGCAATCATGCGCGCCTACCTGGGGGTGATGGCGGAGCCGGCCTATTGCACGCGCACCGCGTCGCGGCTGGTGCGCACCTACACCGATCGTCACGGCCTCAAGGAACTGGTCAAGGAGATGCTCGGCCAGGATCTGTCGAAGCAGCAGCAGACCAGCGACTGGGGCGCGGCCGAAATCAGCGACGCACAGCGCGAATACGCCGCCAGCGACGTGCGCTATCTGCATCGCCTCAAGGAGCAGCTCGACATCCGGCTGGAGCGCGAGCAGCGCATGGAACTGGCCAAGGCGTGCTTCGACTTCCTACCGGCGCGGGCGATGCTCGACCTTGCCGGCTGGGCCGAGGTGGATATTTTCGCGCATGTCTGAAGCTGCCCTCCGCAGCCGCGCTGAGCGGCGCAGATGGGCCGAGCCCGGAAGCCGCCACGACAAGATCGTCAAGCTCGCCAAGATCGGGCTTCCGGTCGGCGGGGCGGCTTTGCTTATCCTGCTGGTGGTGTCGCCGTTCGACCGCGAGGGCGATGTCAGCTTCATCCTCGACAAGAAGGAGGTCGAGCGGGCCGAGGAGCGGATGCGGATCGAAAGCGCGCGCTACGTCGGCGAGGACAGCAGCGGCAACAAGTTCGTCATCCGCGCCGATCGGGCGGTCCAGCCGACCAGCGACGAGCCATTGGTCAATGTTGAGGGCATGCGCGCCAGGCTGGAGCTCGACAACGGTCCGCTCGGGATCGCCGCGCTCAAGGGGCAATATGACCTCGACCGTAAGCTGATCGCGGTCGCCGGACCGATTCATGTCGCCGGCCCCGACGGCTATGCGCTGCGCACCCGCGACGTGACCGTGGACCTTGGCGAGCACCGGCTGCAATCGAGCGGGCCGGTCAGCGGGCGAATGGAGCTGGGCGAGTTCGAGGCGGGGCGCTTGAGCGCGGACCTCGATTCGCGCATCGTGCGGCTGGAAGGCGGGGTGCGCTTGAAAATTCGGCAGGGGGCAGTCAGATGACGATGATGAAGCGTTTCGCCCTCGTAACCCTGGTATCGCTGATCGCGCTTGGCGGCCCGGCCGCGGCGCAGGAAGGCGTGTCCGCCCTGAAGGGCCACAACAGCCGCTCGCCGATCGACCTGTCGGCCGACCGCGCCGAGGCCCAGGACCGCGCCGACCGGGCGATCTTTTCCGGCAATGTCGTCGTCCGCCAGGCCGGGCTGACGCTGCGCACCGCGCGGCTGACGATCGCCTATGCCAGCAGCGGCGGTATCGACATCAACCGGATCGACGCCAGCGGCGGGGTAATCGTCACCAGCGCGAGCGAGACGGCGCGCGGCAATTTCGCCACCTACGACCTGGACAGCGGGCTGATCACGATGGTCGGCGACGTCCGCCTCGAGCGAAGCGGCTCGTCGCTCAGCGGCGGGCGGCTGACGATCGATTTGAACACCGGCCGCGCGAACATGGACGGCGGGCTTCGTGGCGTTGACCAGCAGGGCGGACGGGTGACCGGCCGCTTCACGGTCGCCAGGCGAGGGCAATAGCCGGCGAATTACGGGTGAACGAGGTCCACACCATCGAAACCAACGAGCGTGACGCGGTTGCCAGCGGCCCGGTGGGCAGCGGTCCGGTGCGCGGGCTCGAGGTGCGTTCGATCGCCAAGGCCTATGACGGCCGCGCCGTGCTCCATGACGTTTCGCTGAGCGTCTCGCCGGGCGAGGTGGTCGGGCTGCTCGGTCCCAACGGCGCGGGCAAGACAACCAGCTTTTATTCGGTGATGGGGCTGGTCCGCCCCGACAGCGGCCGCATCTTCCTCGACGGCGAGGACATCACTGGCTTGCCGATGTACCGCCGCGCGATCCTGGGCCTCGGCTATCTGCCGCAGGAAACCTCGATTTTTCGAGGGCTGACGGTCGAGCAGAACATCCGCGCTGTGCTCGAGGTCAGCGAGCCTGACCCGGCGGCGCGCGACGCACGGCTCGAGCTTCTGCTCGACGACTTCGGGATCGCTCATCTCAGGAACTCGCCGGCGATGGCGCTGTCGGGGGGCGAACGGCGGCGGTGCGAAATCGCACGAAGCCTCGCCGCCGACCCGTCAATCATGCTGCTCGACGAGCCGTTCGCGGGCATCGACCCGATCTCGATCGCCGACATCCGCGACCTGGTGCGCGACCTCAGGCAACGCGACATCGGCGTCCTCATCACCGACCATAATGTCCGCGAAACGCTCGACATCGTCGACCGCGCCTGCATCATCTACGACGGCCAGGTGCTGTTCCAGGGCACGCCGCAGGCGCTGGTGGCCGACACCGAGGTGCGCCGGCTCTATCTCGGCGAGAGCTTCGCGCTGTAGCCGCGTCCTGATAGAGCATCGGCCATGGGACTGGGACCAGGCCTCCAACTAAAAGTCAGCCAGTCGCTGGTGATGAGCCAGCAACTGCAGGCGGCGATCAAGCTGCTTGCGTTGTCGAACCTCGAGCTCGACGCGGTCATCGCTGAAGAACTGGCCAAGAACCCGCTGCTCGATGTGGCCGGCGGCGACGGGCGGGAGGAAGGCGTCGTCGTCCGCGAGGACCGCGAGACGGGCGAGGACGCGGCCGACCCCAAGGGCTCGGACGAGCTCATCGGCGCGCTCGGCGGAACCGGGGATTCGCCCCTCGACATGGACTGGAGCGAGGCCGCGCTCGACACCGACAGCGCAATCGACGTCAGCGGGCCGGGATCGGACGAAGCGTTCGACTTCGACAGGCTGGCGCAAAGCGAGCGCGGCCTGGCCGAGCATTTGCTCGACCAGTTGCGCGGCAGCGGCGGAACGGTCGGCGAGATGGCGGAGGCGATCGTCCACGAGCTTGAGGAAACCGGCTATCTCGACACGCCGCTGAGCGTCATCGCGGAGCATGTCGGGACGGACCTGAAGACGGCGGAAGCGGCGCTGGCCCTGGTCCAGTCGCTCGACCCGCCGGGGGTCGGCGCGCGAAGCCTGGAGGAGTGCATCGCGCTGCAGGCCCGGGCGGCCGACCGCTACGACCCGGCGATGGCGCGGCTGATCGCCAATCTCGACCTGCTCGCCAAGGGGCGGATGGCGGACCTCAAGCGGATCTGCGGAGTCGACGACGAGGACCTGCGCGACATGGTCGCCGAGCTTCGCGCCTATGACCCCAAGCCCGGCTGCCGCTTCGCCGGCGAGGACGCGCGCGAGGTCGGCGCGCCCGACGTGCTGGTGCGACGGACGGCTGCCGGGTGGCTGGTCGAGCTCAACCCCGCCACCTTGCCGCGCGTGCTGGTCAACCGCCGCTACCATGCCGAGCTGAAGGCCGGCGCCGGCGACAAGCAGTCGCGCGCCTGGCTGAGCGAGCGACTGCAGAGCGCGTCATGGCTGGTGAAGGCGCTCGACCAGCGCGCTCAGACCATCACCAAGGTCGCCGCCGAGATCGTCAAGCGCCAGCAGGGGTTCTTCGAAGCCGGCGTAGCCGCCCTACGCCCGCTGACCCTGCGCGAGGTGGCCGAGGCGATCGAGATGCACGAATCGACCGTCAGCCGGGTGACCCAGAACAAGGCCCTGCTGTGCGAGCGCGGGGTCTACGACCTCAAGTTCTTCTTCGGCTCGGGCGTATCGTCGGACAGTGGCGAAGGCGCGGCGGCGGAAGCGGTCAAGGCCGAGATCAAGCGGCTGATCGAGGCCGAGAGCGACATCCTGTCGGACGATACTTTGGTCGAGTTGCTCAAAGCCAAGGGCTTCGACCTCGCCCGGCGCACCGTCGCCAAATATCGCGAGGCGATCGGAATCGGCTCGTCGATCCAGCGTCGGCGGCAGCGCAAGATGACCGGCGGATGACGCGCACGCACCGTCCCCCGGACGATGCTCACGCGCGTCATACCGCGAGGCGGGCCCACACCGGCAAGTGATCGGAGGCGGTTCGCGCCGCCTCGCTCATGTGCACCCCGGCCTCGGTTATGGTGAAGCGGCGGTCGACGATGATTCGGTCGAGCGGGGCGACGGGCTTGCGGCTGTGGAAGCTGGGACCGCAATCGGCGATGACGAAGCGGCCGTCGAATTCGCGCAGGCCCGCGCTTCGCGCGCGCCATTCGTTGGTGTCGCCCATGATGATCGTCGGCATGACCCGGTGGCATGCCTCGATGTGGCCGAGAATCTTGACGATCTGCTGGCGCCGCCGAAGCCCCGAAATATCGAGGTGCATGCCGATGACGCGAAGCTCGGTGCCGCGCACGCAAAGCTCGGCCATCACCGCGCCGCGCGGCTCGATGGTCGGCAGGTCGAGCGTTTCGAGGTCGGTCACCTCCACGTCCTGCTTCACCAGGATCGCGTTGCCGTGCCAGCCGAGGTTCCTGAAATCGAGCCGCTTGAGGGGGGCGGTCAGCGGATGGTCCGGCATCCGCGCGATGAACCCGTCGGGCAGCCGGTCCAGCAGCTTGGGGTGGGAAATGTTGAAGTCGATCGCCCGGTAATGACCATGGTCGTCGATCATCGCACGAGGCATCGCCGCGCCGCGCGTGCCGACCCTTTTGTCGGCCTCCTGCAAAGCGACGATGTCGGCGCCGATCTCCTCCAGCACCTGGAGCACGCGCTGCGGATTGCGCTTGCGATCCGTCCCGATCGCGCGGCGCATGTTGTAGGACGCGACAGTGATAGTGGGCTGCCCGCTCATCATCTCGCCAACCGTCCGGGTGAAGCGCGGTTCCTCACACGTCGAGGTTGGCGACCGACAGCGCATTCTCCTGGATGAACTCGCGGCGGGGCTCGACGATCTCGCCCATCAGCCGGGCGAAGATCTCGTCGGCGACGTCGGCCTGGGCGACTTCGACCCGGAGAAGCAGGCGGTTGGCCGGATCGAGCGTGGTTTCCCACAGCTGTTCGGCGTTCATCTCGCCAAGGCCCTTGTAGCGCTGGATCGAGAGGCCCTTGCGGCCGGCGGCGAGCACCGCGTCGAGGAGTTCCGACGGGCGGGTGACGGGAATGATCCTGGCGCGGCTGTCGGTTTCGACCGTTTCTTCGGCCGGCGTGCCCTCCGATTCCGCGTCTCCCTCGACTGGCTCGGACTCGCCCGCCATCGGCGCTTCCGCCTGCGGGCTGCTGCCCTTCTTCAGGGTGCGCAGCTGCATCGGCAAAGCGTAGGCCTCGGCCTGCTCGGCGGCCAGCGCGTGGAGCTTGCGGGCTTCGGCGGAGATGAGGAAGCCGGGCTCGACGATGGTCGCGTCGGTGACTCCGCGCCACTTGCGCTTGAGGACGTAGCCGCCCTCCTGGGCGAGTTCGCCGGTCCAGACGGCCTCGAGGTCGCCGCGGCCGAGCCATTCGGCGACGAAGCCGATCGCCTCGCCGCGTTTGGCCGGCTTGAGCTCAGGATCGAGCGCGCCGAGCAGGGCCAAAGCCTCGACCAGCGCCGGATCATATTTCTTGGGGGCGTAGCGCATCAGCGTGCGCATCCGCCGGGCGTGATCGACCAGGCTCCTGAGATCGCGGCCCGAGCGCTGGGCAACCCCCTCACCTTCGAGCACGAGGCCTTCGAGCCCGCTGTCGACGAGATATTCGTCGAGCGCGCTGTCGTCCTTGAGATAAACCTCGCTCCGTCCGCGCGCGACTTTGTAGAGCGGCGGCTGGGCGATGTACAAATGGCCGGCCTCGATCAGCTCCGGCATCTGCCGATAGAAGAAGGTCAGCAGCAGGGTGCGGATGTGGGCGCCGTCGACGTCGGCGTCGGTCATCAGCACGATCTTGTGGTAGCGCAACTTGTCGAGGCTGAATTCCTCGCGGCCGATGCCGGTGCCGAGCGCCTGGATCATCGTCCCGATTTCCTTGGACGACAGCATCCGGTCGAAGCGCGCGCGCTCGACGTTGAGAATCTTGCCTTTCAAGGGAAGGATCGCCTGGTACTTGCTGTCACGGCCCTGCTTGGCCGAGCCGCCGGCGCTGTCGCCCTCGACCAGGAACAGCTCCGACTTGGCCGGGTCGCGCTCCGAGCAGTCGTGGAGCTTGCCGGGCAGGGATGCGATTCCCATCACCGACTTGCGGCTGGCTTCGCGGGCCTTGCGCGCCGCCTCGCGGGCGGCGGCGGCGTCGATCACCTTCTGGATGATCGAGCGGGCGTCGGCGGGATGCTCCTCAAGCCATTCGGACATCTTGTCGCTCATCAGCGATTCCAGAGGCTGGCGAACTTCGGAGCTGACCAGTTTGTCCTTGGTCTGGGAGCTGAACTTGGGGTCGGGCAGCTTGACCGACACGATCGCAGTCAAGCCTTCGCGCATGTCGTCGCCGGTGAGGCTGATCTTTTCCTTTTTGAGGATCCCGGTCTTGTCGGCGTAATTGTTGAGCGTCCGGGTCAGCGCGGCGCGGAACGCCGCCATGTGCGTGCCGCCGTCGCGTTGCGGGATGTTGTTGGTGAACGGCAGGACGTTCTCGTAATAGCTGTCATTCCATTCGAGCGACACGTCGATGCCGATGCCGTCGCGGACCGCGGAAATGGCGATCGGCTCCGGGAACAGGGGCGTCTTGGCGCGATCGAGCCATTTGACGAAGGCGGCGATGCCACCCTCGTAATAGAGCTCGACCTCCTTGGGCTCGTCGTGGCGGGCGTCAACCAGGACCAGGCGGACGCCGCTGTTGAGGAAGGCCAGCTCGCGGAAGCGGTGCTCAAGGCGCTCGAAATCGAATTCGAGGATCTTGAATGTCTCCGGGCTGGGCAGGAAGGTCACTCGCGTGCCGCGCTTGTCGGTCTTGCCGATGACCTTCAACGGCGCCTCGGCCACGCCGTGGCGGAAGCGCATGAAATGCTCCTCGCCGTCACGCCAGACGGTCAGGTCGAGCCATTCCGAAAGCGCGTTGACGACCGAAACGCCGACCCCGTGGAGGCCGCCCGAGACCTTGTAGGCATTGTCTTCGGAAGTGTTCTCGAATTTTCCGCCGGCATGAAGCTGGGTCATGATGACCTCGGCCGCGCTGACGCCTTCCTCGGCATGGATGCCGGTGGGAATGCCGCGGCCGTTGTCCTCGACGCTGACAGAGCCGTCGGGATTGAGGGTGATCAGGATCCGGTCGCAATGGCCGGCGAGCGCCTCGTCGATCGCATTGTCGCTGACCTCGAACACCATGTGGTGGAGGCCCGAGCCGTCGTCGGTATCGCCGATGTACATGCCCGGGCGCTTGCGGACTGCATCAAGGCCCTTGAGGACCTTGATGCTGTCGGCGCCATAGGCATTGGATTCGCTGGATTCGCTGGGTTCGCTCATGTCACCGATATAGGGATTCGGCGGCATAAGTCACGCGCACACGCGCGTGACGCGCGTGTACGCGTGCGCGCACGAGTCAGGCGCCCGCGCGCTGGCCGCCGCCACGGTTGCCGCGGAACGGACCCCGGCTGCGATTGGCGCCGGCGCGCGCACCATCCGGGCGATGGCCGGGGTGGCCGTTCGCACGCTGTGGATGGCGCTGGGGCTCGCCGACACGAACTTCGCCGCGGGCCGGATTGCGGACCGGGCCGCGGGCCTCGCCGGGGACCGAGCCGTCGGCGCGCTTGGGCGAATATTGCGGCCGGTCGTTGCGGTGGTCGCGGCGGCGGCCGCCATCGGAATTCCTGGCGTCGCGACGATCGGACTTGAAGCGGCCATTGCCACCGTCGTCGGCCTTCTTGACCGGCTTTAGGCGCTTCACTTGCTCGACGGTCGCGAGGAAGCCTTCGGGCAGGCGAACCTCGGCGATCTTCATGCGCACCAGCTTCTCGATGTCGCGCAAATTGATCCGCTCGTCGGGACTGCAGAAGGCAATCGCCTTGCCCTCCGCCCCGGCGCGCGCGGTGCGGCCGATGCGGTGGACATATTGTTCGGGAACGTCGGGCAGGTCGAAGTTGACGACCAGGTCGACACCGGGGATGTCGATCCCGCGAGCCGCGATATCGGTCGCCACCAGCACCGGCATGCTGCCGGCGCGGAAAGCGGCGAGCGCGCGCTCACGCTGCGGCTGGCTCTTGTTGCCGTGGATCGCGCCGGCCGCGATTCCGGCGGCCTCGAGCATTCGAACGATCTTGTCCGCGCCGTGCTTGGTGCGCGAGAAGACCAGCGCCCGGGCGACCGGCGTGTCGCCGAGGACCCGGGTGAGGAGCGCCTGCTTTTCGGCCTGATTGACGTGAGTCATGGTCTGGCCGATGCGGTCGGCTGTCTTGGCGATCGGGGTGACCGCGACTTCGACCGGATTGCGGCAATAGGCGTCCGCCAGCTGGCGGATGGTCTTGGGCATGGTAGCCGAGAAGAACAGGGTCTGGCGATTGGCCGGGATCAGCTTAACGATCCGCTTCAGGGCGTGGATGAAGCCGAGGTCGAGCATCTGGTCGGCCTCGTCGAGGACCAGGATTTCGAGCGCCGACAGGTCGAGCGCGCGCTGGTCGACGAGGTCGAGCAGGCGGCCGGGGGTGGCGACGAGGACGTCGAGGCCGCGCGAAACTTCGCGGATCGACTTGTTGTTGGGAACGCCGCCGAAGATCACGCCGACGCTGATGTGCTGGCCGTTGGCATAGGTGCGCGCGCTCTCCGCGATCTGGGCGGCGAGCTCGCGGGTCGGGGCGAGCACCAGCATCCGCGCCCGGCGCGGAGTCGGGCGCCCGGTGGACGCGGCGATCAGCCGGTCAAGCGACGGAAGCATGAAGGCGGCCGTCTTGCCGGTGCCGGTCTGGGCGATCCCGAGAAGGTCGCGCCCTTCGAGGACCGGCGGGATGGCCTGCGCCTGGATCGGCGTCGGCACGGTGTAATTCTTGGCTTCGAGCGCGGCGATAAGCGGCCGCGACAGGCCGAGGTCGGTGAACTTGGTCACAATTTTTCCAATATGAAAATGCGAGCGGCCGCGCCGAAACTGGGCGGTCCGATCGGGGTTGGGTTGAGCACCCCGCGTGAATTGGGAAGCCGGTTGATCCGGGATCGAGGCGCGGGGCCGATCGTCTCGCGATCGTTCACGCCGCTTGAACAGCGCCTCGTGTTGCGGTGCAATATGGATAGAAAAGCGGAAAAGTCCAGTCACGCCCTGAGCAGGCCCGCGAAACGACATTGCCTTTAGCCAGTGCGGCCCGATCAGCCGGGGGTCACGGCCCCCATCTCGACTTGGAACCGGGTCGCGCCGGCGATACCGTCGAACAGCGCCGCTTCGGTCGCCGTCATCCACACCTGGCCGCGCCCTTGGAGGCGGGCGAACAGGGCGGCTCGGCGGGCCGGGTCGAGATGGGCCGCGACCTCGTCGAGGAGGAGGATGGGAGGCGAGCCGCGGCGGCTCGCGACGATTTTCGCATGGGCGAGCACGAGGCCAATCAGCAGCGCCTTCTGCTCGCCGGTCGAGCCGAGAGCTGCGGGCTGTTGCTTTGCCAAATGCACGACCTCCAGGTCCTGGCGGTGCGGCCCGGCGGTGGCGCGGCCGGCGGCGGCATCGCGGCCGCGATTGGCCTTCAGCAAGACGCCGAGATTTCCGCCGTCCCATCCGGAAAGCGACAGGCCGGCGCCCGGGAAGTCGCCATCGACGCTCTCCGCGAGGGCCTTGGACAAGGCGTCGACCGTTCGCCCGCGCGCCGCGGCGAGCAGCTCGCCATGCTCGGCCATGCCCGCCTCGAGCGCGGCCAGCCATTGGGGATCGGCGCCGTCAGGCTCTGCCAGCAGCTTGTTGCGGGCGCGCATCGCCGCTTCGTAGCGGGCGGCGTGGTGGGCGTGGCCAGGCTCGAGCGCGAGCACGAGACGGTCGAGGAAGCGGCGACGGGCGCCGGCCGAATCGCTGAACAGGCGGTCCATCGCCGGGGTAAGCCACAGGATGGCGAGGCGTTCCGAGAGGGCGTTAACCGAGGCTGGAGCGCCGTTGATCCGCACCTGACGGCGTTCTGGCGCGGTTGGAAGCGTGCCGGTGCCGATGTCCGTATCGTCAGCGAGCCTCGCAGCGACGGAGAAGCCGCCCGATCCGTCCTTGCGCGCCATGTCGGACAGTGCGGCCCGCCTGAGGCCGCGGCCGGGCGCGAGCAGCGACACCGCTTCGAGGATGTTGGTCTTGCCGGCGCCGTTGGGGCCGCTGAGCAGGACGAAGCCGGGCACGGGCGCGAGAACGGCGTCGGCGTGGTTGCGGAAGTCGGTCAGGCTGAGGCGGGTAAGGGGCACGTTAGATCTCTTGGCGCACCGGAGCGGAATAAATCCGCGCCGTCAGTCCTGTCCGCTTCGCGGCAGGCTGGCCGATGTTCGGCATCTCTTCGCGCTGGCTCCCGATTGCTGCGCAATCGCTCGCCTGCGCTCGGTGCCTCACACCCGCATCGGCATGAGAACATACAGCGCGGCGCTGTCGTCCTTTTCACGAAGCAGGGTGGGGGCGGCAGCGTCGGCCAAATGCACCTCGACCGTGTCGCCTTCGATCTCGTGAAGGATGTCGAGCAGGTAGCGGGCGTTGAAGCCGATCTCGAGCGAGTCATTGCCGTAGTCCGCCGCGATCTCTTCGGTGGCGGTGCCGCTTTCGGGGCTGGTGACCGACAAGGTGACCTTGTCGCGGTCGACGCTCATCTTGACCGCGCGAGTCTTTTCCGAGGCGATGGTGGCGACGCGGTCGACACCCTGCGCAAAGCTCTTGGGGTCGAGCTTCAGAAGCTTGTCGTTGGCGGTCGGGATGACCCGGTTGTAGTCGGGGAAGGTGCCGTCGATGAGCTTGCTGGTCAGCACCGCGCTGCCGAGCCCGAAGCGGATCTTGGTGGGCGACAATGAAACTTCGACCGTGCCTTCGACCTCGTCGAGCAGCTTGCGCAATTCGGACACGCATTTGCGCGGGATGATGACGTCGGGCATCGATTCCGCGCCTTCGGGCCGGTCAAGCGTGATCCGCGCGAGACGGTGGCCGTCGGTCGCCGCGGCCTTCAATTTGTCGTCGGCGACATGGAGGAAGATGCCCATCAGATAGTAGCGGGTTTCCTCGCTGCTGATGGCGAAGCGGGTCTTGTCGATGATCTGGCGAAGGGTCGCGGCGGGCAGCTCGAAACGGGTCGGAAGCTCGCCTTCGGCGATGACCGGGAAATCGTCGCGCGGGAGCGTCGACAGATTGAAGCGCGAGCGGCCGGCGACGACCTGCATCTTGCCCTCGGCGGCCGTCAGCTCGACCTGGCTGCCCTCGGGCAGCTTGCGGACGATATCGTGGAAGGTGTGGGCGGGGATGGTGGTCGCCCCGGCCTGCTCGACCTGGGCGGCGACGCTTTCGTCGACCTGGAGGTCGAGATCGGTCGCCATCAGCCTGAGCGAACCGTCCTCGCTGGCCTCGATCAGCACGTTGGAGAGGATGGGGATGGTGTTCCTGCGCTCCACCACCGATTGGACGTGGCCGAGGCTCTTGAGGAGGGTGGCCCGTTCGATCGTCGCCTTCATGCTGAGATGCTTCCCCGTCTGCTTGCCCCTGGGCGGTCCGTCGGCGAGGCCGCGGGCCGATGGTCGAGCCTGCGGTTATAGCGAGCCGTCCGCTCGCCGCTAGTGGAAACAGGGCATGGGGCGCGTGTTGGTCACGCCGGCATCAACACGCCGTCGATCTTGTGAACGACGCCGTTGGAATGCTTGCCGTCGGGCGCGGTGATGCGGGCCCGGCCGCCGGTCGAATCGGTGACGATGATGGCGTCGCCGTCCTTGACCGCGGAGAGCGTGCCGCCACCGACGGTCATCAGCTGGGTCTTGCCGCCGCCGTTTTCGATCGCCCTGGCGATGTCTTCGGCAAGGATGGCGCCCGACAGGATGTGATTGGTCAGCACCTTGGTCAGCTGCGGACGCGATTCGGGCTTCATCAGCGTATCGAGCGCGCCGGCGGGAAGCTTGTCGAACGCGCCGTCGACCGGCACCAGCACGGTGTAGGGGCCGGGCCCGGCGAGGGTCGTGTCGAGCCCCGCCGCCTTGGCCGCCGCTTCGAAGCGGGCAGAGTCGCTACCAAGCCCCTGGGCGATGGTGCTGTCGCCGGCGGCTTCCTTCGACGCCTCTGATCCGGGAGCCCGGTCGGCCCGGTCACAAGCGGCGAGCGGCAAGGCGAGGGCGAGGAGATAAGCAAGGCGATTTCGCATCGAGGGCTCCTTGGTCAGTCAGTCGGTGCGGGTTCAGATGATGGCGTCGATCAACGCCGTGATCAGGCGGGTCTTGGGGTCGACCTGATAGATGTAGCCGTCGTTGTAGCGGTACCATGCGTCGCTGCTGTCGGCATATTGCGAGCGATAGGCGAGCGGGA
Organism: Sphingomicrobium sp.; assembly: GCA_035710225.1. Taxonomy (GTDB): domain Bacteria; phylum Pseudomonadota; class Alphaproteobacteria; order Sphingomonadales; family Sphingomonadaceae; genus Sphingomicrobium. Next base: position 19,815 of record DASTDT010000053.1, on the reverse strand, counting down.
CGTTGTAGACGTCGTAGCCCATCGGCAGGCGCGAACCGACCCCGAGGTCGCCGGCGAGCAAGGCGACGATCCCGTTGACCGCATTGGTCGTGGGATCGAGGCGGTAGATGGCGCCTTCGCCATAGCGGTAGCGATAGTCCTCGCCGTCGGACCACAGGCTGCGATACTGGTTGGGGACGTTGTAGAAGTCGTACGGTTGCGGCCACGGGTCGCCGAGCGCGTAATAGCTTCCGCCGCCGAACAGGGGGATGAGGCCGTCGACGAGGCTGTTCGAGCGATTGACCCGATAGATGAAGCCGTCGCCCGAACGGTAGAGATACCGGTCGTCGTCGGGATACCAGTTGCGCATCGCGAACGGCACCATCGCGGAGGCGTAATTGTCGGCCAGGCGAGCGCCGAGCAGGTTCTTAACCTGGCCCGGAGGCATGCAGCCGTTGTCGCGCTTGTCGAGGCCCGGCGGGCAACCGTTGGCCAGGCCGCGGCCGGGGAAGATCCCGCCGGTAAAATCACGACGGACGATGCGGACGCCGTCATCGCGGTCGACATCGACCGTTAGCGGGCGAGACTTGCCCTCGACCTTGGCCGAACGGATGGGCTTGTCGGGCCCGCGGCCCTGCGACTTGGCATTGCGCGGCGAATCGTCGCGGCCGCGATCCGGCCGGACGGTCGCCTGGCGCTGAGCGCGGTCGGGCTTGGCTTGGCGAACCTGCTGTCCGCCGCCGCGCTCGACCTTGGCCTGGGTGCCCTTCTGGGCTTTCTGCCCGCCCTGGCCCTTGTTCGGATCGGCCAGCGCCGGGACGGTGATGGCTAGCGCCGCGGCGCCCGCGGCGAGAATCCAATTTCGCATCTAATGATACTCCATTTCGGAACACCCAACGGCCAATCGGGCCGCGCGTTCCGAAAGCCACCCTAGTCGTCGTCGACCCAAGTCTCCGCGATCCTCCGCGAGGCGAGGAACATCAGCAGCGAGGCGACGATGTAGAAGCCGACCACGCTGACCGCAGCGTAGCGCAGCGCCTCGTCGGCGAAGCGCGCCTTGTAGCTGTCGGACAGCCAGCCGATCAAAGTCGGGCCGACGCCAAGGCCAATGAAATTGTTGATAAGCAGGAAGCTGGCGGAAGCGGTGGAGCGGAGCGGCTGCGGGACCAGATGCTGGACCGCAGTCACCACGGGCCCGAGCCACAGGATGTTGAGCGCATTAGGGATCAGCAGCAGGATCCACGCCATCACCGGGTCTTCGGCCATCAGGCCAAAGGCGAACAGGGGCGCCGTCACCAGCCAGGCGATCGCCGGAAGCCAGGCGTACCAGCGCTTGTCCCCGGCCCCGAGCTTGTCGGCGAGGACCCCGCCGAGGAACACGCCGGCGGTGCCGCCGATGAGGAAGATCGCGGCGAGGAACTGGCCGCGCTCGATAAGGGTCAGGCCGAAGCTGCGTTCGAGCACCGTGGGAGTCCACAGGGCGAGGCCATAGCCCGCCAGCGAGCTGCACGAGGCGGCGGCCGCCATGAGCCAGAAGGCGGGCTTGCGTGCGATCAGCGGGAAGGTGTCGCGCAGCCGCGGCGCGGAGGCGCGTTCGGCCGCCGAGCGGGGGACGTCCTTGACCACCCACAGCATTACCGGGGCAAGCAGAATGCCAAGCGCGCCCATGACAATGAACGCCGCGCGCCAATCGATCCAGGAGGCGAGATAGGCGCCGATCAGCGTGCCGAGCGCAAGGCCAAGGGGAATCCCGAGCGAGAAGATGGCGAGCGCCCGGGCGCGCCGCTCGGGCGGGAAATAGTCGGCGATGAGCGCATAGGACGGCGCCACCCCGCCGGCCTCGCCGACGCCTACGCCGAGGCGGAAGATGAACAGTTGCAGGAAGCTGGTGGCCGAGCCGCACAGAGCGGTGAACGCGCTCCACACCGCCACCGAACCGGCAATCACGCGGCTTCGGCTAGTGCGGTCGGCGAGCATCGCCAGCGGCACGCCGAGGAAGGAATAGAGGACCGCGAAGGCGATTCCGGCGATCGCCCCGAATTCGGAGTCGGTCAGCTTGAGGTCGGTGATGATCGAACCGGCGAGGATGCCGAGAATCTGGCGATCGAGGAAATTGAAGATGTAGGCGACCAACAGGAAGCCGAGCACCAGGTTCGGGTTGCGTCCGGCGACGAGGCGTCTTGGCTGGTTCATTCGGGCGGCCTCATCTTGGCGGTCTTACGGGCGGCGTCCAGGCGATCGAGGCCCGAGTCATGGCCGGTGGCGGCGGGGACGGCAAGTCCGGCCCTCGGCCTGGCTCAAGGCTGCGATGCCAGGAAGCTGCGGACGGCGTCGAGCGCGGCCGGCTCGGTCAGCATCGGCGCATGGCCGACGCCGGGCACTACCGCCTCGGCGATGTTGGGCGCGGCCTTGCGCATCCGCTCGGCGATGTCGGCGGTGAGAACGTCGGACAAAGCGCCGCGGACGACGAGGGTCGGCCGGCCGCGGGCGAGCCGGCGGAACGCCAGCCACGCCGCAATCCGGGTCAGCTTCGAGGGCGGCTTGGCGAGGCCGGTGGCGATGGCCGGATCGTAATCGGGGACGATTGCACCGCCGTCTTCGCGGAACAGGCGGCGGGCGAATGCCAGCCATTCGCCGTCGCCGTGGCCGGGAAAGGCGACGGCGTTGGTGGAGCGGGCGTAAGCGGCGGCCTCGGCCCAGGTCGCCACCGGCCCGGCGCCGCCGGCGTAGGACAGGATCCGGGCGATCCCGCGCGGGTCGATCTGGGGCCCGACGTCGTTGAGCACGGCGGCGGCGATGGCGCGCGAGCGGCGGGCGGCGAGCGCCATCATGATCAGCCCGCCCATCGAGGTGCCGATGAAGATCGCCTGGGGGAGCCGCAGGTGATCGAGCAGGCCGGCGACGTCGCGGGCGTAGGTGGCCGGGTGGTAGCGGCGCGGGTCCGGGCTTCGGCCGGAGCGGCCGCGCCCGCGGATGTCGGGCACGATCACGCGCCGGCCGTCGAGGGCGAGGATCGGCGCGAGATCCTCGAAATCGCGGCTGTTGCGGGTCAGCCCGTGAAGGCAGACGACCGGCAGCCGGGAAACCTCCCCGTCCGCCCGATAATCGCGGGCGAACAGGTCGAGCCCGTCGAACGAGCGCCAGCTGATGCCGTCCGGATCGGCCATGGCCTGCCCCCCTTTTCCCGAGCGCGTCAGTAGCGCGCGGTCAGCCGGAGAGAGACGGTGCGCGGGGCGCCGTAATAGACCGTGCGGATCTGGCCGACCGAGGAGAATTCCTGGGCGTCGGTCTTGTAGGCGCGGTTGGCGAGGTTGTTGCCGAACAGTCCGAGCGCCCAGCGCTTGTTGGCGGTTTCGAACACGATCCGCGCATCGTGCAACCAATAGCCTTTCTGGAACAGGCCATCGACCTCGGTCCGGGTGCCGGCCCCGACGCCGGAGCCGATCACGAACGTGTTGTCGACAGCTAGCGCGGTGCGCGACTTGTGGCGGGTCTGGGCGCCCAGCGTCAGCGACCCGACGCTGCCGATATCGAAGCCGTATTGGGCGCCGAGGCGAACTGTCCACTTGGGCGCGAAGGCCGGAGTCTGGAACGCCCGGCTGCCGCCGCAGCAGGTGGTGAAGCGGACGTCGTCGAATTCCTTGTACTCGGCATCGAGATAGCCGACCTGGGCGTCGACCAGCAGGTTGTCGAACGGCGTCCAGGCGGCCTCGAGCTCGGCTCCGTTGATCCGAAGCTTGCCGGCATTGAGGACGGAAAGCACCGCGGTGGGAATGCCGCCGATGTCGTCGGTTCCCGACACGCGGGCCTGGAAATCCTTGTAGGTGGAGGTGAACGCGGCGCCGTTGAGGGTCAGCTGTCCGGCGATCCGCGACTTGAAGCCGGCCTCCCACGACAGCACCGTCTCTGGATCGTAGATGGTCCGTTCGGTGGCGGAGTTGGCGCGGCCGTTGAAGCCGCCCGACTTGAAGCCCTTGGCGACCCGCCCGTAGATCATCACATTGGGCAGGGCCTGCCAGTCGATGCTGGCCATCGGCGAGACGTCGTCCCAGGTCCGGTCGGGGGTAAACACCGAGGGCGCGAGACTGGTGAAAATGGGGTTTGACGAGAAGGTCGAGGTCGACCGGTCGTAGTCCTTGGCTTCCTTGGTGTAGCGGATTCCGGCCGACAGGCGCACCGTCGGCACGATCGCGTAGCTGGCGTTGGCGAAGCCGGCGTAGCTGCGAGTGATCAGCTTGTCGTCGATTGTGCGAAGGAAGGTGCCGCCGCCGAAGAAGGTGCCGAGCAGGTCGTCGGCATAGGCCTCCTGGTGCGATTCGACCCGCTCCTTGAGGTAATAGACGCCGGCCACCGCGTTGAGGCGGTCGCCGGTGTAGAGCAGCTGGAATTCCTGGCTCGCCTGCTTCTGGCGAACGCCGACGAACACGTCGCCGACCTCGTATTGGGTGGCGTCGATGTCGATGTAATCATCGGTCTTGAGGCGGCGAAGCGCGCTGATCGACTTGAACGTCAGCTCGTCGGTGATGTCGAATGCGACGGTGCCCGAGAAGCCGTGGCTTCGAAGCTTGGTCGAATTGGGGAAGCCGGGCGTGATCCGGGCTTCCCAGTCGTAATCGCCCGAGCCGACCGGCTCGTCGACGACGAGCACGCCGCCGGAGAACTGGACGAGGTTGTTGAGCGGCCGGCCGACGTTGAGCTTGGCGTTGTCGCGGCTGTAATCGGCGGTGAGGTCGATCCGCAGGCGGTCGCTTGGGGTGAAGGCCACTATGGCCCGGCCGGCGACGGTGTCACGGTCGTTATACTCGCGCCCGTCGCCCTCGTCCTCGACGAAGCCGTCGCGCGTGGCGCGCATCACCGCGATGCCGGCACCGATGACGTCGGTGAGCGGTCCCGATACCGCGCCCTTGAAGTCGAACTGGTCATAGCTGCCGAACGTGACGCTGCCGTTGGCGCGGAGCTCATCGCCGGGCTTGCGGGTGACGAACTTGATCGCTCCGCCGATGGTGTTCTTTCCATAGAGCGTGCCCTGCGGCCCGCGCAGGACTTCGAGCCGCTCGAGATCGAGCAGGTCGAGCTGGTTTCCGCGGATTCGCGACAGATAGACGTCGTCGACATAGACCCCGACGGCGGGATCGAAGGTCTGGAGCGCGTCGGGCTGGCCGATCCCGCGGATGAAGATGTTGGTGGCGTTGGACGAGCCGCGGCCCTGGACGATGTTGAGGTTCGGCACCGCGCCCTGGAGGCCGGTGGTGTCTGTCGCCTGGATGCGCTCGAGCGAGCGCTCATTGAAGGCGCTGACCGACGACGGCACGCGCTGCAAAGATTCCTCGGTGCGGCGAGCAGTGACGACGATCTCTTCCTCGGCGCCCTCGGCATCAGGCGCGGCGGTGGCCGTATCGGCGGCCGGCTCGTCCTGCGCCTGAGCCGTGGTCTGCGCGGCGTCCTGTGCCCATGACGGCGCCGCGATCAGCGCTGCCGATGCGAACAATGCGGCGCGCATGTGCCTGGTGATGGTCATCGATCTGCCTCCCTGTGATCGCCGCGAACCCCCCACGGCGCCTCCTGAAACCAATCTGTAATGAAAGTTGAACCAACTTTCAACTTGTCTGTTTCGGGTGGCCTGTTACGGTGCTGGCGGGCGACTAGGGTCGGCGCCGAGGGGGAAGCAGGATGGCTCGAGAAGCTGGGTCGGTTCGCCACTCCAAGCTTCCGATAAAAGGCGCGAAATCGCTGGCCGCCGAAGGCAAGGCACCGCGCACCCAGCGCGGCGCGCGAACCTTGCGCAAGATCCTCGACGCGGCCCTCGCCGAATTCGGAGCGCGGGGCTTTGGCGACACCTCGATCGTCGGGATCACCTCGCGCGCCGGGGTCGCGCTAGGCACCTTCTATACCTATTTCGACAGCAAGGAGGCGCTGTTCGCGGCGCTCGTCCGGGACATGTCGGCGCAAGTCCGCGAGCAGGTCGCGCCCGCGATGGCCGAAGCGAGCGGCGCGCTCGACCGCGAACAGCGAGCGCTCGGCGCCTATCTGCGCTTCGTCAGCCAGCACAAGGAAGTGTATCGGATCATCGATGAGGCCGAGTTCGTCGACCCGGCCGGCTTCCGCCGCCACTACGAGACGACGGCGGCGCGGATCGCAGCCCGGCTCGAAGCCGGGGCCGAGGCGGGCGAATTGAAGGACGGCGACAAGCTGACCACCGAGATCAGGGCGTGGGCGCTGATGGGCATGAACGTGTTCCTGGGCCTGCGCTTCGGCGTGTGGTCAAACGAGCCGCCGGAACGGGTCGCCGAAGAGGTGGGACGGCTGCTAGCGGAGGGGCTGAAGCGCTAGCTAGAGGTCGCGGGCGAGTTCCGCGAGGGCGGCGACGTCCGCCTCGTCCTGATAAAGTCCGAAGCCGATCCGCAGCACGTCGCCGCGAACGTCGGTGACGCAACCCTGCTCGGCTAGCCGGCGCTGCCATTCCGCCGCCAAAGGCGAGCGGAAGGCGAGAAATCGGGCGTGCGGGCTTCCGTCGAGCGGGTTCAGCAATTCGGCGCCGCCGAGCGCGGTATCGGCGAAGGCCTCGATCGCCTGTCGCTGGAGGCCGGCGGCGTGGGCCGAGATGGCCGCCGTATTCAGCTCCTCGCGCGCCAGCATCCGGCGAATGGCATTGAAGCGGTAGAGGGCCGATGGATCGAAGGTGGCGCCCATGAAGCGCATCGCGTCGGCGCGGTAGCCGACCCCGCCCGGCGGCGCGGTGAGCTCGCCGAACTCGGCGAACCAGCCGGTCACCGGCGGGCGCGGGCCGAATCCGGGCGGGCAGTGCATGAATCCCATGCCTTCGCCGGCCATGGCATATTTGTATCCGCCGCCAAGGTAGAAGGCGCCGCCGCCGCGGGCATAGGGGCAGTCGATCGCCATGAACGCGTGATAGCCGTCGACCACAACCCACGGGCCGGCTTCGCGGGCAAGCCCTGCAAGGTCTTCCACCGCGCCGAACAGCCGGCCGCTTCCGAACAGCACGTGGCTGACCAGGATGAGGTCGTGGTCGCTGCCGCGCGCGGTATCGAGGAACCGCTCGGTGAAACTGTCGAACGGCTCGGCCGCGACGGTCTCCAGCTCTAGCCAGCCGTCCTCGCTCCAGCGGGCGAACTGGCGGCGGGCGGAATGGAACTCGCCGTCGCTCGCCAGCACGCGCAGCCGCGACGGCTCGCGCCGCGGGCAGGCGGCGGCGAGACGGACGATGAAGTCGTGGGTGTTGGCCGAAAACACGATAGCCGAGGGGTCGCCGGTGGCCAGCTCGTCGGCGACGTAGGCCTGCGCCTCGGGCCAAACCGAACCCATCACCTTGTCCCACTTGGAATCGGCCAGCCGCGCCGCGTCATTCCAGCATTCGACCTGTCCGTCGAAGCTGGCATCGGGCCACAGATGATGACTGTGGGCGGCGAAATGCAGCCGCCCGGGGACGCCGGAAAGGCTCTTTTGGAACAGGTGCTTGAAGCTCATATTTCGGTGCGCAGTGCCCACAGCGTCGGGAAGGCGCGCTTGTCGAGCGTGGATTTCAGATAGGCCACCCCGGCCGAGCCGCCGGTGCCGGTCTTCATGCCGATGATCCGTTCGATGGTCAGCATGTGCTTGTGGCGCCAGGTGGCGAGCGAATCGTCGAGATCGACCAGCTTTTCGGCCAGGCCGTAAAGATCGAAAAACCGGTCGGAGTCGCGGTAGACCGAGAGCCATGAGGCGCTGATTGCCCGGTCGTCGGAAATGTCGAAGCCGGCGCGACCGAGCGCGGCATTGGCCTCGTCCCACAGGCTGGGCTCGGCCAGCGCGGCCTCGAGCCGCGCCCGGCCGGCGCTGCCGCCTTCGTGGAGATCGAGATATTTCGGGTCCTTGATCCCGAGCCGGTATTCGAGCTCCCGGAACTGGGCCGACTGGAAGCCCGACGAGGTTCCGAGCACATGGCGGAATTCCATGTAGTCGACCGGCGTCATGGTCGACAGCACGTCCCACGACAGGGTCATCACCGACTGGATCCGGCTGACCCGCGACAGCGCCTTGTGGGCTCCGGCGAAATGATCCTCGCGAAGAAGCGCGCACGCCAGCGCGACCTCGTGGAGCATCTGCTTGAGCCACAATTCCTTGGTCTGGTGAATGACGATGAACAGCATTTCGTCATGAAGGCCGGAAATCGGGCGCTGCGCCCCGAGCACGTCGTCGAGGCGCAGGTAATCGGCGTAGGTCATGCCTTGAGGGGTCGCGGTCATGCGACCTCCCTAGGGCAAAGCAGACCGGCTAAAAAGCTTAGTTGTCGGGCGTGTTCTGGCCGCCGAGCGCGCCGCTGTTGAGAACGCCGACATTGCCGAGCAGCTCGTCGAAGAAGCCGCGCTTGCGCCCCAGCGTCGGGGTCTTGTCGTTGACCGGGTTGATGGCCGCCACCAGCGTTTCGTCGGTGCGGTTGATGGCCGCGACGTTGCCGGCAGCGTCGAAGCGGATGTGGAGGACTTCCTGATCGAGCGTCTTTTGCGAGCGGAAAGCGACGGTGCGGGTGTCCTGCGAGACATAATACCAGTCGTCTTCGTTGAACTGGCCGGTGAAGCTGGGCCGACCGAGCGTCTTGGCGACCGAATCCTTATTGTCGACGCCGACCTGGATGCCCTGCGCCAATTCCTTGTCGATGACGAAGCCGCGATGATCGCGAACGCCCATCGCGCAGCCCGAGGACAGGCCAAGGACGGCAACGGCCGCAGCCAGCTTGACCCAGGGTGACTCCATTTGCATTGAACTCCTCGAGGTCGATTGCCGGCGGTTGCGCGACGGCGATGGCTTGCCGATAGGCGATAGCGAAGCGGCCCTGCAAGGAAAAGCACCGGCCGCGCTTAAAGGAAGCTGAATGATCCTGTCTTTGTTGCGCAAGCCCAAGGCCAACCCGGCCGCCGCGCTGTATTCGGCGATCGTCGCCGCCGCGCGCCAGCCGGGCTGGTTCCGAGAGGCGGGCGTGCCGGATACGGTCGACGGCCGCTACTGTGTGCTGGCCACATTGCTGGCCGTGGCCGACCTGCGGCTTGCCGCTGGGGAATCGGCGGCACAGGCCCTGGCGCCGCGGCTGACCGAGATGTTCATCGACGACATGGACGCACAGCTTTGCCAGAGCGGGGTCGGCGATCCGACGCTGGGCAAGACGGTGCGCAAGATGGTGGCCGGAGTGTCGGCGCGGATCGAGCGCTGGCGAGGCCTGGCTGGCGAGGGCGGCGGCGACTGGCTTCCGGCGCTTCGATTCGGCCTCTACCGCGACCAGGAGCCGAGCGCTGCTCAGGCAGCCGCCGCGCAGGCGCTGATCCTGCAATGGCGCGACCGGCTGGACCGGGCGAGCGACGCTCATCTCGCCAGTGGATCGCTGGCGTGAGCGAGCAGTTCGCTTTGGCCTTGCCGCTGGCGTCGATTCGCGGCGGCGACCGGATCGACCTCGTCGCCGACGAGGCGGAATGCGCGGCGATCTGCGAACGCCTCGGCCTGGTCGCGCTCAAGTCCTTCCAGGCACATGCCGTGCTTGAGCGCGACGGGCCGGCTGTGGTGGCACGCGGGCGCTTGAAGGCGTCGCTCGAACAGGCCTGCGTCGCCAGCGGCGAGCCGATCGGAGAGCGAGTCGACGAGGCGTTCGAGCTGACGTTCGTGCCCGATCCCGGCGGGCGTCCGGACGAAGAGGTCGAGCTTGGCGCAGCCGACCTCGACACGGTGTTTCACGACGGCGCCACCATCCCGCTCGGAACGGCGCTGGTCGATACGCTGGCGCTGGCCATCGATCCGTTTCCGCGCGGGCCGAATGCGGCGGCGGCGATGAAGGAGGCGGGCGTGCTTAGCGAGGAGGAGGCCGGGCCGTTCGCGGCGCTTGCCGCCCTCAAGCTCGGCAAGGGACACGAATCCTAGAACGGAACGTCGTCGTCCAGATCGGTGTCGAAGGCGGCCGGCTGCGGCCGCTGCTGCTGGCGCGAACCGCCGCCGCCGCCGAAGTCCTGATCCTGGTTGAAGCTGTCGCCGCCACCGCCATAGCCACCACGCGAGCCGCCGCCGTCGCGGCTGTCGAGAAGCACCATCGCGCTGTTGAAATTGCGCAGGACGACATCAGTCGAGTAGCGATCCGCCCCCGATTGGTCTTGCCATTTGCGGGTTTCCAGCTGGCCTTCGAGATAGACCTTCGAACCCTTCTTCAGATATTGCTCGGCGACCCGGGCGAGGCCTTCGGAAAAGATCGAGACGTTGTGCCATTCGGTCTTTTCCTTGCGCTCGCCGGTCATCTTGTCCTTCCAGTTTTCCGATGTCGCGACCGAAAAGCTGACGACCTTGCCGCCGTTTTGAAAGGTGCGCGCTTCCGGGTCCTTGCCGAGGTTTCCAACCAGGATCACCTTGTTCACGCTACCGGCCATGATTCACTCTCCTATCCGAGGCCCGAGGCCACCGCCGTCCAATATGTCAGGCCCGCAGCGAGATAGGCCAGCGCGAACAGATAAGTCATCATGAAAATGGGCCAGCGCCAGCTGTTGGTCTCGCGCCGGGTGATGGCGATGGTCGAGATGCACTGGGGGGCGAACACGAACCAGGCGAGGAAGGCGAGCGCGGTGGCCATGCTCCAGCGCCCGGCGAGTCGCTGCTCAAGGGTCTGGAGCTGGTCCTCCTCCTCGGCATCGAGCGCATAGACGGTGCCGATCGCGCTGACGGCGACCTCGCGCGCTGCCATCGTCGGCAGGAGCGCGAGGGCGATGTCGTGGTTGAAGCCGATCGGCGCAACGACGACCTCGATCGCGCTGCCGATCTTGCCGGCGTTCGATACCTCCGACTGCCGCTCGCCGGGGCCAGCGACGGGAAAGCTGGCCAGCGCCCACAGGACGACGGTGGTGCCGAGGATGATCGTGCCGGCGCGCTTGAGGAAGATCATCGCCCGCTGGGTGAGGCCGATCGCGATGTCCTTCAGCCGCGGCAGCTGGTATTTCGGAAGCTCCATCATGAACTGCCCGCCGCTGCCGCGGGTCGTGGTTCGGCGGATAACCAAGGCGGCGGCGAAGGCCCCGACGATCCCCGCGACGTAGAGCGTGAACAGCACCAGCCCCTGAAGGCCGATGCCGGGACCGACGGCGCGCTGCGGGATGAAGGCTGCAATGATCAGCGCATAGACCGGTAGCCTGGCCGAGCAGGTCATCAGCGGTGCGACGAGGATGGTCGTCAGCCGGTCGCGCTCATTGTCGATGGTGCGGGTCGCCATGATCCCCGGGACGGCGCAGGCGAAGCTGGACAGCAAAGGGATGAACGAACGGCCGGACAGGCCGGCGCGGCTCATCAGGCGATCCATCAGGAACGCCGCGCGGACCATGTAGCCGCTGCTTTCCAGGATCAGGATGAACAGGAACAGGATGATGATCTGCGGCAGGAACACGATCACCGCGCCGACCCCGCCGAACACGCCGTCGACAACCAGCGAGCGCAGCCAGCCGTCGGGCAAGGCATCGCCGATGGCATTGCCCGAGGCGATCACCGCAGCTTCGAGCACGTCGGCCGGCGGCGCGCTCCAGGCGAACACCGCCTGAAACATGACGAACATGATGGCGGCGAAGATCAGCGGTCCGGCGAGCGGGTGGAGCAGCAGCCGGTCAAGGCGGTGAGTGACCCGGCGGACCGGCGTCTCGCGGACCACCGCCGCGGCGGCGATCTCGCGGGCTCGGCGGTGAAGGTCGCTGGGCTGAGTCACATCCCGTTTGCGGCCAAGCTCGGATTCGAGGGCGGCGAGCAGTTCACCGAGCCCGCGGCGGCGGACGGCGACGGTGGCGACGACCGGCACCCCGAGCTCTGCGGCGAGCCTGGCGGGATCGAGCTCGAGGCCGTCGCGATGCGCGAGATCGATCATGTTGAGGGCGATCACGGTCGGCCGGCCTAGCGCGATCAACTGCATCGCCAGGCGAAGGTGATTGTCGAGATTGGAGGCGTCGACGACGATGACGATGCCTTCGGGCAGGCGCTCGCCAGCCTGGCGGCCGAGCAGGACGTCGCGGGTGACCGCCTCGTCGGGGCTGGCGGGATCGAGGCTGTAGGTGCCGGGCAAGTCGATCAGCTCGACCGGCCGGCCGGACGGCAAGGCGGCGCGGCCGACGTGGCGCTCGACCGTCACGCCGGGATAGTTGCCGACCTTCTGGCGTGCACCGGTGAGCGCGTTGAACAGGGCGCTTTTCCCGGCATTGGGGTTGCCGACCACCGCCACCGATGCGGTCGGGATCATGCGGCCTCTGGAACGACCCGGATGGCGCGGGCATGGGCGCGGCGAATGGCGACGGTCATCCGCCCGATGCGCACCGCGAGGGGATCGCGCCCGAACGGCCCGGCATGAAGCGATTCGACCGCGACTCCTTCATCGAAGCCGAAATCGCGCAGCCGGCTGGCGCAGGCGGTGTCGAGCGAGTCCCAGTCGATCGCGCCGATTCGCGCGCGAACGCCCACCGCAAGCGTTTCAAGAGAGGTGACAACCGTCATATTGCGACTGATTATCAATAACGACGAGATTTGGCTAGGGCTGGCGCAGGCTATCCAGGCGGATAGCGCAGCCGGCCTATGAAGCGGGCCAGGCTGGGGCGGCGAATCTCGTTATTGCGCCATTGGGCCTTCCACTTTTCGAAGCGCATGACGCCGGCGATCCGGCGATCGAGGAACGCGCGGGTGGCGGCGAGCCCCTCGCTTTGGTCGTCGAGCCATACAAGCAGGGTCGAGCTGTAGACCGCGCCGAGGGTCAGCCGCTTGGTATAATGGTTGAAGTCGGTGGCACTGTCCCCCGCCAGCCGCCAGATGCGGTCGGCGGTTCGCCAGCCGAGCTTCATTCCGCGCAAGGCATTGTCGGGCCGGGCGAGGATGGCGAGGCCGGTGCGCACCGCTTCGCGCGCGGCGAGCATGGTCTCGAAGCGGAACCACAAAAGTTCGGTGATCCGGTCGCGGATCTTCATCGCCTCGATCCGTTCCGGCGGGAAGGCCTCTGCCATGGCCGCGTCGACCGCCCCGACATAGGCTTCGACCATCGCCGCCGGCTCCTTGCCGAAGGCGAGCCGCGCCTTGGCCGGGTCGACATCGTAGCTGGCCGCGGCGGCTTCGACCGCCTTAACGGTCCAGCCGTCGAACACGGCATTCTCGCCGACCGAAAGGGCGAGCCGGTCGCGGATCTGCTGGAGCGGGGTGGGCTCGCCGGTCATGGCGCCTCACTGGACTTGTCGCCCGGCGCGCGCAAGCGGACCAGCACCAGGGCGACTACGATCAGCACGGCGCCCGACCAGTCGAGTATCGTCAGCCGCTCGTCATAATATTGCCAGCCGAGGAACGCCGACAAGGCCGGCTGGGTCAGCATCGCAATTCCGACCACCAGCGGCGGCACCTGGCCGAGGGCGAACACCAGAAGACCCTGCCCAATCACCTGGCTGCACAAGGCGAGTGCGAACAGCGCCGTCCAGTCATCGGGGATGATCCGCTCACCCGCCGCGAGCGCGGCCGGGAACAGCATGACGGCACCGAACAGGCTGGCGATGAGCAGCAGCGGGAGCGCCTTTACCTCGCCGCGGGCGCGCTCGACCCCGATCAGATAGCCGGTGTAAAGCAGGCCGGCGAGCGCCGCGAGCAAGTCCCCGCGCAAGTGCCGTGCGGACAGTTCGGCGCTTCCCCACATCAGCAGCGCGCAGCCGAGGGCAGCGAGCAACAGGGCCGCGGCCTGGAGCGCGGTGGGCCAGCGCCGAACCAGCCACAGGCCCCACGCCGCGAACAGGAAGGAGGAGATGTTGCCGAACAGGGTCGCGTTGCCGAGCTTGGTAAGCAGAATGCCGGCGTGCCAGGCGGCAAGATCGGCTGCGAAAAACACCGCCGCCGCGAAGATCGCCCAGGCGATCGGACGGCGCGGCCAGCGGATCGGCTGCTTCACGGCGATTGCGACCAGCCACAGGAACGGGATCGCAAGCGCCAGGCGCCAATAGCCTGCAGCGATCGGCCCGACGCCGCTGTGCCGAACGAGGAACGGTCCGGCGGCCAGCGCGACATTGCCGAGCAACAAGGCGAGGAAGGCAAGCGGGTGCGGGCTTGATCGGCGCTCGCCTGCGCTTACCTGCGCTTGTCCCGCCGCGTCGTCCATCGCCCGGCCCACTAGCAGAAAGGATGGCGATGCCCAGCCTGTTCGACCCGATCGACCTGACCCCGGCGCTGAGACTGCCGAACCGGATCATCATGGCACCGTTGACCCGCGGGCGGGCGACGCGCGAGGGTGTGCCGACCGATGTTATGGCCGAATATTACGGGCAGCGCGCCGGGGCCGGGCTGATCATCAGCGAGGCGACCGGAATCAGCCGCGAAGGGCTTGGCTGGCCGGGCGCGCCGGGCATCTGGAGCGAGGCGCAGGTGGAAGGCTGGAAAGCCGTCGTGGCGGCCGTTCATGGGCGCGGGGGGCGGATGGCGCTGCAGATGTGGCACATGGGACGGATGGTCCATTCCGCGGTGACCGGGCAGGCGCCGCTCGCGCCGAGCGCCATCGCCCCGCCCGGAGAGGCGCATTCGTACGACGGCAAGTTGCCGTTCGAGACCCCGCGCGCGGCGACATTGGACGACATCGCGCGGGTGATCGACGATTATGCGCGGGCGGCGCGCAACGCCATCGCGGCGGGCTTCGACGGGGTGCAGATCCACGCCGCCAACGGCTATCTGATCGACGAATTCCTGCGTTCCTCCTCCAATCGCCGCGACGACGATTATGGCGGCCCGGTCGAGAACCGGCTGCGCCTGCTGCGCGAGGTGGCGGAGCGGGTCGTCGGCGAAGTAGGGGCCGAGCGGGTCGGCGTCCGGCTGTCGCCCAACGGCATGGTCAATGGCTGCGACGACCCCGACCACATCGGCCTGTTCACCGCGGCGGCGGCGGCGCTCGAGGCGATCGGCGTGCCGTGGATCGAGCTTCGCGAGCCGGGTCCCGAGGCTTCGTTCCGGCCGACCGACCAGGAGCCGGCCTCGCCCCACATGCGCAAGGTGTTCAGCGGCCGAATCGTGCTCAACAGCGATTATGACGCGGCAAGCGCTCAGGCGAGGCTGGACGAAGGAGTCGCCGACGCGATCAGCTTCGGGCGCACGTTCATCGCCAACCCGGACCTGGTCGAACGTTTCCGCACCGGCGCTCCGCTCAACCGCTGGGATTCCGACACGTTCTACACGCCCGGGCCCGAGGGCTATGTCGATTACCCGACGCTGAAACAGCGCGCGGCCTGAGTTCAGGCGAAGCGGCCCTTGAGATCGAGCAAGGCGAGCGCCGCGCGGGCGGCGTCGCCGCCCTTGTCGGCCTGAGCCGGGTCGGCGCGGACGATGGCCTGGGCCTCCTCCTCGACGGTGAGGATGCCATTGCCGATGGCGAGGCCGTCGAGGGTCAAGGCCATCAGCCCGCGAGCGCTTTCCCCGGCGACGATCTCGAAATGATAGGTCTCGCCGCGGATGACGACGCCGAGCGCGACGAAGGCGTCGAAGCGGCCCGCTTCGGACGCAAGGGCGATTGCGGCGGGAAGCTCGAGCGCGCCGGGGACCGTCAGCGTCTCATGGCTGTGGCCGGCGGCATCGAGCGCTGCCCGGGCGCCGGCGAGCAGCATGTCATTGAGATGGGCGTAGAAGCGCGCTTCGGCGATCAGGACATGGGCCAAGGTCAGGACTCCTGCGCGAGGATGGGACGTTCCTCGACGATCGCCAGGCCGTAGGCGCTGAGGCCGACCGGCGCGTGGCGCGTGTTCGACAGCAGGATCATGTCGTGGATCCCCAGAGCGGCGAGGATCTGTGCGCCGATGCCGTAGCCGCGCAGTTCTGGCGAGGCGGGTGCCGCCTTGCCCGAGCGAAGGTCGGTGGCGCGGCCGAGCGAGCCGGGCGCGGCGGCGTGGAGCGCGACGACCACGCCCGAGCCTTCCGACTCGATCATCGCCATCGCCCCGTCGAGCAGGCCGGAGCGCGGGCCCTGCTCCCCGAGCAGGTCGGCGAACAGGTCGATCGAATGCATCCGCACCAGGGTCGGGACGTCGGGATGGATGGCGCCATGGACCAGCGCGAGTTGCTCCTCCCCACTGGCCTTGTCGCGGAACACCTGCGCCGTCCAGCGCGCGCCGCTGCGGCTGGCGAAGGCGGTCTCGGCGATCCGCTCGACCATGTGGTCCTTCTTCAAGCGGTAGGCGATGAGGTCGCGGATGGTGCCGATCTTGAGGCCGTGGGCACGGGCGAAATCCATCAGGGCGTCGAGCCGGGCCATCGTCCCGTCCTCGCTCATGATTTCGCAGATCACGCCCGACGGGTTGAGCCCGGCGAGGCGCGAGACGTCGACCGCGGCCTCGGTATGGCCGGCGCGGACCAGCACGCCGCCGGGGCGGGCGACGAGCGGGAAGACATGGCCCGGCGAGCACAAGGCGTCGGGGCCGTTGGCGGAATCGATGGCGACGGCGATCGTCCGTGCCCGGTCGGCGGCGGAGATCCCGGTGGTGACGCCTTCGCGGGCCTCGATCGACACCGTAAAAGCGGTTTCGAGCCGGCTTCCGCCGGTGCGCGGCATCGGCTCAAGCCCAAGCGCGTCGGCGCGCTCCTTGGTCAGCGCGAGGCAGATCAGGCCGCGCCCGTGGCGGGCCATGAAGTTGATCGCGTCGGGGGTCGCCATCTGCGCGGGGATGACGAGGTCCCCCTCGTTCTCGCGGTCGTCGTCGTCGACGAGAATGAACATCCGCCCGTTGCGCGCCTCGTCGATGATGCGCTCGGGGCCGACGAGCACGTCGGCGGGACCGCTCTGGAGCAGCTTTTCGAGCTTGAGCAGCGTGTCTGCGGTTGGATTCCAGTCCGAATGGCCGAGCTTGCGAAGCGAATTGGGATGAAGGCCGGCGGCGCGGGCAAGGCCGGAGCGACTGACTTCACCGGTGGCGATGACGGCCTCGAGCCGTTCGATCAGATCGGTAGACATGGACCCGGCGTATCACATTGCATTGTGATGCGCCAAGCGCCTGGCTCACATTACGTGCGCGTTTCCTCGAGCCGCTTCAGGTAGCGGGCGATCACGTCGATCTCGATATTCACATGGTCGCCGACGGCCAGCGCGCCCAGCGTCGTGTTCGCGGCCGTATGCGGGATAAGGTTGATTGCAAAGTCGGTCGAACCGCCAGCGTCTTTCGCCTCGTTGACGGTCAGCGACACTCCGTCGACGGTTACCGAGCCCTTCGCGGCGAGGAAACGGCCAAGGTCTGCCGCCACCCGGATTTCAAGGCGGACCGAAGCACCTTCCGGGCGCAGCTCAACGACTTCGCCAAGGCCGTCGACATGACCTGTGACGAGATGGCCGCCGAGCTCGTCGCCGAGGCGAAGCGCGCGCTCGAGGTTGAGGCGGGCGCCGGTCTGCCAATGCTGAGCGACGGTCCGTTCGAGCGTGGCCTGGCTGACGTCTACGGCGAACCAGTCCCCGCCCTTGGCGACGACCGTCAGGCACACGCCGGAACAGGCGATCGAGGCGCCGAGATCGACCGTGGCGAGGTCGTAGCCGCAGGAGATGTGAAGCCGCAGGTCGCCTTCGTCGCGCGCTTCGCGCACGGTGCCGATGTCGGTGACGATTCCTGTGAACATCAATCCTGATCCAAGTTTCCTGCCGCCGCATTCTCCGGGCGGAAAGCCGGTTCCCGCTCTTCCCGAGGATGCGGGACGCGCTGGTAGACTTCGAGGCGGTCGATTCCAAGCGCCCGGCCGGGCTCGGGCGTCCAGCGGCCGTGCGCGTCGGCGATGGCGTCGAGACCGACGAAGCCGAAGCTCGACTTGCCCTCGCCGACGATGATCGGCGCGCGGTAGATGAGGATCCGGTCGACGAGATCGGCGGCCAGGAAGGCGGTGGCGGTCGCCGAGCCGCCCTCGACGAGGAGGTCGTTGACGTCATGAAGTCGATAGACATCTTGCGGAGAAGAAAGGATTTCCCAGCCGTCGACCGCCTCGCCGCGAGTCAGCAGGGCGCGGCGCGGCGAGCGATCCTCGAGCCCCGGAAGGCGGACATCGAGGCTCGGCCGGTCGGCGAGGAAGGTACCGCGCCCGACCAGGATCATGTCGCTTCTGGCGCGCTCGAGATGGACATGGGCGCGGGCATCCTCGCCGGTGATCCATTTCGATTCGCCGGACGGAAGCGCGATCTTGCCGTCGATCGACAGCGCCAGCTTGAGCGTGATTCGCGGGCGCCCGAGGCGCAGGCGGGTGAGATAGCCGGCGAGCCCGGCGCGGGCCTCCGCAGCGCCGGGTCCTACGTCGACCGCGATCCCTGCCTGGCGCAGGCGCTCCAAACCCAAACCGGCGGTGCGCGGGTCGGGATCCTCGATGGCGACGACGACCCGGGTTATGCCGGCGGCGACGATGCTGTCGGCGCAGGCCGGGCCACGGGCACTGAGGTGGGAACAGGGCTCGAGCGACGCATAGAGCGTCGCGCCACGCGCGCGATCGCCGGCTTCGGCGAGGGCAATCGCTTCGGCATGGGGCCGGCCACCCGGCGCGGTCGCGCCTCGGCCGATGACCTCGGTTCCCGCCGCGATGACGCAGCCGACATTGGGATTGGGCGCGGTCGAGCCGCGCGCGGCTTCGCCGAGCGCGATGGCCTGGGCCATCAGGGCATCGTCATTCGATCCCGAGGTGATTCTGCAGTTCCTGGAACTGGCGCATGCGCTCGGCCTTGAGGGCGTCCTTCTCGGCCTGGTCGCGCTTCTGGTCGGCGATGATCTCGGCATCCGTGCGATTGGAATCGAATGCTTCGACATAGACCACCGTCGCCGGCGGGGCGGTGTTGATCTTCGAATCGACGAAAAACAGGATGAGGATGATGATCGTCACGAGGACGGCGAGGGCGGCGCCGATAACCTGCTCGCGGCTGCGCTGGCGGAGGAAAGCGGCAAGATCGCCGAACGCGGCGCGCGGGCTGTGCGTCGGGGGAAGGATCGGCATCGGTCGAACATAGGGCGGCGCGCGAACCTCCGCCAGTAGCCGGGATCAGCCGTTCGCCGCGGCAGCGAGCCGTGCGAGTGTTCGCTCGCGGCCGATGCGTTTCACCAGCGGCGCCATCTCCGGACCGGATTCGCGGCCGGTCAGGGCCAGCCGCAACGGGCGGAACAGGGCCTTGCCTTTGCGGTCGGTGCGCTGCTTGAGGGCGGCGGCAAGCTTGCCCCACGGATCGCCGGACCAGTCGATCGCCTGCGCGCAATCGGCCGCCTGGCCGAGGAAGGCGCGGTCGTCGGGCTCGAGCGGCGCGGCGGCGATGTCGCCATCGAGGACCGGCACCCAGTCGGACAGTTCGCCGAGATGGTCGATATTGCCTGCGAGAAGCGCCCATTCGGCTTCACCGATGCCCGCCGGAACCCGGTCGGCGACGGTCGCGAAATCGAGGTGGTGAAGCAGCTTGCTGTTGAGCTGCTCGACATCGGACCCGTCGAAATGGGCCGGGGCGCGGCCGAACGTCGAAAGGTCGAAGCCGGAGGCGAGTTCGGCGAGGGTCGCTTTGGCCTCGACCGGCTGCGAGGTGCCGAGCCGGGCGAGCAGGCTGTTCAGGGCCATCGGTTCGATCCCCGCTTGGCGAAGCTCCTCGACCCCGCTCGAGCCGAGCCGTTTGGAGAGCTTGCCCCCGTCCCCCTCCTGGCCGCCAGCGACCAATAGCGCTTCGTGAGCGAAGGCCGGCGGCGGCGCGCCCAGTGCGGCGAACATCTGCAGCTGAACGGCGCTGTTGGTGACGTGGTCCTCGCCGCGCAGCACATGGGTAATTCGAAGGTCGATATCGTCGATTACCGAGGGCAGAAGGTAGAGCCAGCTTCCGTCGGCGCGGCGGACGACCGG
>DASTDT010000052.1:0-4363 GCA_035710225.1 Sphingomicrobium sp. | reverse complement strand
AGCGACCCGCGCGTGCCCAGGCGCGCAAAATGGCTGGCGGGGGCGGCGGTCGCCTATGCGCTGTCGCCGATCGACCTCATCCCCGACTTCATTCCGGTCGTCGGCCACCTCGACGATCTGCTGATTGTGCCGGGCCTGGCGTGGCTGGCCCTTCGGCAGGTCGACCCGGCGCTGCTCGCGGAGCTGCGGAAGCAGGCGCGGAAATGATCGCCAGGCGGGTCCGCATCACCGGGCATGTCCAGGGCGTGTTCTTCCGCGCATGGACCAGGGAGCAGGCCGACCGTCTGGGAGTTACCGGCTGGGTGCGCAATTGCGCCGACGGCTCGGTCGAGGCTCATGTCGAGGGCGGGGAGACGGCGGTCGAGCAGATGATCGCGCTTCTTCGAGTCGGGCCGCCGGCCGCGCTCGTCGAGGGGGTGGATTCAGTCGAAACGGAGCCCAACGGGAGCGAAGGGTTCGCAGTTCGGCACTGATCGTTCAGCTGGTGAACGGGTCCCTCACCAGGATCGTGTCCTCGCGCTGCGGCGAGGTCGAGACCAGTGCCACCGGGCAGCGGATCAATTCCTCGATCCGGCGGACGTATTTGATCGCCTGTGCGGGAAGGTCGGCCCAGCTTCGCGCGCCGGCGGTGGTTCCGCTCCAGCCGTCCATTTCCTCGTAGATCGGGGTCGCGCGCATTTGATCGGCGGCGTGGGGGGGCAAGTAGTCGAACGTCTCATCGCCGATCCGGTAGCCAGTGCAGATCTTCACGCGGTCCATGCCGTCGAGCACGTCGATCTTGGTGAGCGCGATTCCGGTCACGCCGCTGACCGCGACCGACTGGCGGACCAGCACGGCGTCGAACCAGCCGCAGCGGCGCTGGCGGCCGGTGACGGTGCCGAACTCGTGGCCACGTTCCCCGAGCCGCTGGCCGGTCTCGTCGTCCAGCTCGGTCGGGAACGGGCCGGAGCCCACGCGGGTGGTGTAGGCCTTGACGATGCCGAGCACGAAGCCGGCCGCGCCGGGCCCCATGCCGCTACCGCTTCCGGTCGTTCCGGCGACGGTGTTGGACGAGGTGACGAACGGATAGGTGCCGTGGTCGACGTCGAGCAGCACGCCCTGCGCGCCCTCGAACAATATCCGCCGGCCGCGGCGGCGCGCCTCGTCGAGGTCGCGCCACACCGGCCGCGCGAATTGCAGCACGAAATCGGCGATGCCCTCGAGGTCGCGCTTGAGGCGGTCGCGGTCGACCGGCGGCTGCTTGAAGCCGGCCCGAAGATGGTCGTGGTGGGCGCACAGGCGGTCGAGCAGCGGGTCGAGTTCGCCAAGGTGGGCGAGGTCGCACACGCGGATCGCGCGGCGGCCGACCTTGTCCTCATAGGCCGGGCCGATCCCGCGCCGGGTGGTGCCGATCTTGCCGGCGCCCGAGGCGTCCTCGCGCATCGCGTCCAGATCGCGGTGGATGGGGAGGATGAGCGGGCAGGTCTCGGCGATCCGAAGCAGGTCGGGCTCGATCCGCACGCCCTGTCCGCGCAGCCGCTCGACCTCGGATTTCAACGCCCACGGATCGAGCACAACGCCATTGCCGATCACCGACAATGTGCCGGTGACGATGCCGCTCGGAAGCAGGCTCAATTTATAGACAGTGTCGCCGACGACGAGGGTGTGGCCGGCGTTGTGGCCGCCCTGGAAGCGGACGACGACGTCGGCGCGGCTGGCGAGCCAGTCGACGATCTTGCCCTTGCCCTCGTCGCCCCACTGCGCGCCGATGACGGTGACGTTGCCCACGTGAAATTTCCCCTGGCGGTTGCGGGCGGGCCTTAGGGGAGGCGCGGGCGGGGGTCAAAAGATGCCGGCGGGGACGACCCGGCCGGCGGCTCGCCGATCCGATGCCGCGGTGCAAGATTGACGTTTGGCGGACCCTGACCCATCGCTTCGGCAACACCATCCGGAAAATCGACCGCGCAGGTGATCCGCTTGCGCGGCCGCGATCCCATCAGTCGCAAAAGGGCCATCTCATGCTTTTTCGATGCTCGATCTCCTGCCTCCTCCTGGCCAGCAGCGCCATGGCCCTCGGCCAGCAGCCGGCCCCGCCCGAGCCGGCCCCGCCCGAGGAGACCAGCAGCGAGGCTGCGAGCCAGCATACGCCCCCGCCGCCGGCCACGCCCCCGGCCGCGGCGCCGGCCAAGGTCGACCCGCCGAAATGGGACGTGATGCAGCCGCGCGGGCTCACCACCCGCAAGGTGCCGCTGAGCGTCGACGAAGGCACTTGGATGAACGTCGACGTGTCGCCGGACGGCAGCCGCATCGCCTTCGACATGCTGGGCGACATCTATGTCATGCCGATCGGCGGCGGCACTCCGCAGCGGATCGCGGAAGGCCTGGCCTATGAGCAGCAGCCGCGCTGGTCGCCGGACGGAAGCCGAATCGCATTCGTCTCCGACCGCGGCGGCGGCGACAACATCTGGATCATGGCCGCCGACGGTTCCAACAAGAAGCAGCTGACCAAGGAAGACTTCCGGCTGTTGAACCAGCCGAGCTGGAGCCCGGACGGCCGCTACATCGTCGCCAAGAAGCATTTCACCACATCGCGCTCGCTCGGGACCGGCGAGGTGTGGCTGTACCATGTCGATGGCGGCGGCGGCGTGCTGCTGGTCAAGCGAGCCAACGAGAAGCACCAGAAGGAGCTTGGCGAGCCGACCTTCGCACCCGACGGAAAGAACGTCTATTTCACCCGCAACGTGACCCCCGGCGGGACCTTCCAGTACGCGCAGGATTCCAACACAGAGCTGTTCGCAATCGAGCGCTACGAGCTCGAGAGCGGCGAGACCCACCGGGTTACCGCCGGCAACGGCGGCGCGGTTCGGCCGACCCCTTCGCCCGACGGCAAGTATCTGGCGTTCGTCCGCCGCGAGCGCGCCAAGTCAAAGCTTTACGTGCGCGACCTGGCGACCGGCAACGAGCGCAAGATCTACGACGCCCTCGACCAAGACATGCAGGAGACGTGGGCGGTCACCGGAGTCTATCCCAACATGGACTGGACAGCGGACAGCCGCGAGGTCGTGTTCTGGGCCGGCGGCAAGATCCGCCGGGCCTCAATTGACGGCGGCGCATCGCGCGAGATCCCGTTCCGTGTGAACGACGACCGGGTCGTCGCCAATTCGGTCCACCCTGCGATCGACGTCGCGCCGGCCAGCTTCGAGACCAAGATGATCCGCTGGGCGCAGGTCTCCCCAAGCGGGCGCGACGTGGTCTTCGAATCGCACGGCAAGCTCTGGATCCGGCCCGTCAGCGGCGGGACTCCGCGGCGCCTTACCCGCGCCAACGACTCCACCGTCGAAGCGTGGCCGACATGGTCGCGCGACGGGCGCTCGATCGCCTTCGTCAACTGGAGCGACAGCGCGCTCGGCCGGGTGGTGGTGGTCGCGGCCGGCGGCGGATCGCCCAGGACGGTGACCACCCAGCCCGGCCACTACGCGCGGCCGCGCTTCTCGCCCGATGGCCGGACGATCGTGTTCGAAGCCGGCCAGGGCGGCGGGCTGACGTCCGACAAGTGGGGCCGGGACCCGGGAATCTATGTCGTGCCGGTCAAGGGCGGTTCACCCAGCCTGGTCGAGCGCGGCGCGTTCTACCCGCAATTCAGTGCTTCGAGCGACCGCCTGTTCATGGTCAAGCAGGCCGACGACAAGCTGCAGCTGGTCAGCACCGACCTGTCGGGCGAATCGAGCCGGGTTCACGCGTCGGGCGATCTGACAAGCGATTTCCAGGTCTCGCCCGATGGCCACTCGGTCGCATTCCGCCAGAATTACGAGGCCTTCCTGATGCCCCTGATGCCGGGCGCTCAGGACGTCGGAGTGGCCCTTAAGGGCGGCGCGTTGCCGACCACACGGCTTAGCAATGGCGGCGGCGACTTCCTCCATTTCTCGAACGGCGGGACGCGCGTGCATTGGAGCATCGGCCCGACGCTCTACACCGCCGACACGCGCACCGTCTTCATGGAAGGCTTCACGCCGCCCAAGACCGGGATATCCCTCGGGCGCACGGTCGCCGCTTCCAAGCCGAGCGGCCGGGTGGCGCTTACCGGCGCGCGGATCGTCACCATGAACGGCGCCGACGGCGGGATTATCGAAAATGGCGCGATCATCGTCGAAGGCGACCGGATTGTCGCCGTCGGTCCGCTTGCTGCAATGACCATTCCGGCCGGGACTCCGACTGTCGATTTGACCGGCAAGACCATCGTCCCCGGCTTCATCGATGCGCACGCCCACGGCCCCTATGGGGTCGACGGCATGACCCCGCAGCAAAACTGGTCTTCCCAGGCCAATCTCGCGCTCGGCACGACCACCGTCCACGACCCGTCGAGCAGCGCGGCGGAGGTGTTCGC
>DASTDT010000051.1:0-5956 GCA_035710225.1 Sphingomicrobium sp. | reverse complement strand
CGACTTGACCTGCGCGATGGCGGTGACGACGCCCTCGGTGACATAGTCGCCGACGCCCTTGTCGCGCAGCTCGGGGCCGGGGTTGACCCAGGAGATGACGAACACGGTCCGGCCCTCGTCGACCAGCCATTTTACGAAGCTCTGCCGCGGCTCGAGGTCGATCATGTAGTAGCGGTTCACCAGCGGCGGCACGTACAGCAGCGGCTCGGCCGCCACCTTGTCCGTTGTCGGCGTGTACTGAATCAGCTGGAGCAGGTCGTTCTGGAACACCACCGCGCCCGGCGTGGCGGCGATGTTGCGGCCCTTCTCGAACGCATTGGGATCGGTGCGGCGCTGGACGATGCCCTTTCCGCTGGTGACGTCCTCGAGGAAGTTGGCGAAGCCCTGGACGAGGTTGGCGCCGTTGGTTTCCTTGATCCGCTTGACGACGTCGGGGTTGGTCAGCGCGAAGTTGGCCGGGCTGACGGCGTTGAGATATTGATCGAGCAGGAAGCGCGTCGCGGCCTTGGTCGAGTCGTCGCCGTCACCGAGCGCGGCCATTTCGCGAAGCTGGCTCGAAGCAAGCAGATAGGAATCGCGGATCGACCGATAGTACGCGTCGTCCTGCCATTCCGAAGCCATGAAGCGGCGGTCGCGGGGCGGCTCGCCGGCCTTGCCGGTCAGGGTCCCGGTCCAGAAATCGCCCCATTGCCTCGCCGCTTCCATCTGCACCGCGAGCAGATCCTGCGGGCGCGAGGCGAGGCCGAGCGCGGTCTCGCCCGCCGCACGGGCAAGGGCGAACGGGTCGAACGGCAGGGTCGGCTTGGCGGTCACTTGCCCATTCCTACTGGCGGGTCAGTTCGCGGCCGACGATCATGCGCATGACCTGGTTGGTGCCCTCGAGGATCGAGTGCACCCGAAGGTCGCGCCAGAAGCGCTCGATCGGATAATCCATCAGATAGCCGTAGCCGCCGTGGAGCTGCAGAGCACGGTCGACAATCGAGGAGCCGCTGTCGGTGGCGAGTCTCTTGGCCATCGCCGCGAACTTGGTCTTGTCGGGCGCATTGGCGGTGACCTTGGCGGCGGCGACATAGAGCAGATAGCGCGCCGCCTGGAGGTCGGTCTCCATGTCGGCGAGCATGAACTGCGTGTTCTGGAAGTCGGCGATGGCCTTGCCGAACTGCTTCCTGTCCTTGGTGTAGGCGATCGATTCATCGAGGCAGCGCTGGGCCCCGCCGAGCGAGCAGGCGCCGATGTTCAGCCGCCCGCCGTCCAGGCCCATCATCGCGATGCGGAAGCCTTCGCCCTCGGCGCCGACGCGGTTGGCCGCGGGAACGCGGACCTCGTCGAAATTGACCTGGGCGGTCGGTTGGCTGTGCCAGCCGAGCTTCTTTTCCTGCGCGCCGAAGCTGACGCCCTTCATGTCCTTTTCGATGACCAGGCAGCTGATGCCCTTGGGCCCGTCCTCGCCGGTGCGGACCATGGTGACGTATATGTCGTTCTCACCGCCGCCCGAAATGAACGCCTTGGAGCCCGAGACGATGTAATCGTCGCCGTCTTTCACCGCCTTGGTCTTGAGCGCGGCGGCGTCGGAGCCCGACGACGGCTCGGTCAGGCAATAGCTGCCGATCCGCTCCATCGTCACCATCGAAGGCAGATACTGCTGCTTGACCGCATCGCCGCCGAAGCGGTCGATCATCCAGGCCGCCATGTTGTGGATCGAGATGAACGCGCTGGTCGACGGGCAGCCATAGGCCATCGCCTCCATGATCAGCGCGGATTCCAGCCGCCCGAGCCCGATCCCGCCCGATTCCTCGCTGACGTAGATCGACCCGAAGCCCAGCTCGGCCGCGGCCCGGATCGTGTCCTTGGGGAAGATGTGCTTCTCGTCCCACTCTGCCGCGTGCGGCGTGATGGCGTCGGCCGTGAAGCTTTGCGCCATCTCCTGGATCTGGCGCTGCTCGTCGGTCAGGTCGAATTGTTGCATGGGCGAAAGCCCTTAAGAGGCTGACCGCGATCCAGCAAGCGCGCCTAGTCGGCCGGCTCTTCCTTGAGCAGCCCTTCGAACTTCAGCACATCGCGAACGGCCGGCCGCTCGGCGAACGAGCGGCGGAATTCGGCGAGCCTGGGCCATCTGTCGAGGCCGATCATCTTGTCGGCCCAGCCGAGGATGACGAACAGATAGACGTCCGGCAGGGTCGCCTCCTCGCCCATCACATAGGGTCCGGCGAACTGCTTCTCGGCATAATCCAGGCGTTCCTCGATCGTCTTCTTGGCGAACGCCTTCATCTCGTCGCCGGCATCGGGCTTGAACAATGGCGCGAAGCTCTTGTGAAGCTCGGTGGTGATGTAATTGAGCCATTCGAGCACGCGGTAGCGGCGGAAGTCGCCCACCGGCGGAAGCCATTCACCCAGGTTGGTGCGGTCGCCGAGATATTGAAGGACGACCGCGTTCTCGGTCAGGACCTCGCCATTGTCGAGCTCGAGCGCGGGCACCGAGCCCTTGGCATTGATGGTCCGGTAGTCGCGCCCGTCCTCGGTGCGCTTCTCCTTGAGGTCGACCCGGACAGCGTCGTGCGACAGTCCCGTCTCGTGGAGGATGATGTGCGGCGCCTGGCTGCAGGCGCCCGGCGAATAATAAAGTTTCATGGCTCGTTCCTCAGGTGCAGCGGGTGTAGGTGAAATTTCCATCGGCCTGGGCGCGTTTCAGCGTGTCGCCGGTTCGGGTGAGCGTGATCACCCGTTCCCACGTCTGCCCCTCGCCGGTGTAGGCGAACACGCCCGAAAAGCTGGTGGCGATGGCCGGCCGCTGCTCCTGCAGCGCAGCCACGGATTCGTAGAAGCGGATGCTGGTGTCGCCGACCGTCATCAGGCCCTTGGCGTCGCTTCGCCCGGGTTCGCAATCCTTGGCATTGATTCCCCACCGCCCGCGATACTGGGCGGGAATCAGCGCCGTCGGCGGCGAATCTTCCGAATCGTCCTCGGCCTCGTTGGACGCTGGGCCCGCGCCGGAGGCCGGCGTCGCGGGCTCGGCGCTGTCGTCAGGCGGCAGCACCTCGACCTCGGCGTTGGCGGCCTCGGCGGCATTAACGTCGGTGTCGAGGATGTTGTTCGAACCTTGCTCGCTGTCCGGCTGGCACGCGGCAAGACCGGCGAGCGCGGCAATGACGAGCGAGCGTTTGACCATGGCGAGCGAACGCATGTCGGCTCGATTCGATGCGCGCGTCAGGCCATGGTGGGGATGACGAACGCCTCCTTGTGGTCGCCCGCCGCCGATCCGTCCGGCCACCGCTGGGTCACCGTCTTGACCTTGGTCCAGAATTTGACGCCCTCCATGCCGTGCTGGTTGGTGTCGCCGAAGCCCGAGCGCTTCCAGCCGCCGAAGGTGTGATAGGCGACCGGCACCGGGATCGGCACATTGACCCCGACCATGCCGACGTTGACCCGCGCCGCAAATTCACGGGCGGCATGTCCGTTGCGGGTGAAGATGGCGACCCCGTTGCCGTACTGATGCTCGCTCGGAAGTCGCACCGCTTCCTCGAAATTCTCGGCGCGGACGATCTGCAGCACCGGACCGAAAATCTCTTCCTGGTAGGACTGGAAGCTCGGCTTGACGTGGTCGAACAGGGTCGGGCCGACGAAGAAGCCCTTCTCGTGGCCCTGCAAGCTGAAGCCGCGCCCGTCGACGACCAGCTCGCCGCCCTCGTCGGCGCACATCTGGATGTAGTTCTCGACGCGCTGCTTGTGCGCTTCGTTGACGACCGGGCCGTAATGCGCGTCGGGGTCGGTCGAGACTCCGACCTTCAGCGCCGCGATCGCCGGAATCAGTTTCTCGCGAAGGGCGTCGGCGGTGTCGTCGCCGACCGGAACCACCACCGGAAGCGCCATGCAGCGCTCGCCGGCCGATCCGAACGCGGCGCCGGCAAGGTCGTTGACGACCTGGTCGAGGTCCGCGTCGGGAAGCACGATGCCGTGGTTCTTGGCGCCGCCGAACGCCTGGACGCGCTTCCCGTTCGCGGTTCCGCGCGAGTAGATGTACTGCGCGATGTCGCTCGAGCCGACGAAGCTGACGCCCTTGATCTCGGGGTGGTCGAGGATCGCGTCGACCATTTCCTTGTCGCCGTGGACGACGTTGAGGATCCCGTCGGGAAGGCCCGCTTCCTTCATCAGCTCGGCGAGGCGCACCGGCACCGACGGGTCGCGCTCGCTGGGCTTCAGGATGAACGCGTTGCCGCAGGCGATGGCGGGTCCGAACATCCACATCGGGATCATCGCCGGGAAGTTGAACGGGGTGATGCCGGCGCCGATGCCCAGCGCCATGCGCATCGAATAGACGTCGATCCCGGGGCCGGCGCCCATCGTATATTCGCCCTTCAGTGCGTGCGGAATCCCGCAGCAGAACTCGATCACCTCGAGCCCGCGCTGGATGTCGCCCTTGGAGTCGGCGAGGACCTTGCCATGCTCGGAGCTGAGCATCTCGGCGAGCTCGTCCATATGCGCCTCGACGAGGTCCTTGAACTTGAACATCACCCGCGCCCGGCGCTGCGGGTTGGTCGCGGCCCACGCCGGCTGGGCGGCAAGCGCGGCGTCGATCGCCCTGTCGAGCGTTTCGCTGGTGCCGAGCCGTACTTCGGCCTGCACCTCCCCCAGCGAAGGGTTCCACACCTGGCTGTTGCGGCCGCCGTGGTCGACGCTCGAACCGTTGATGAAATGAGCGATGGTACGCATGAGAAAGGCCTTAAGCTGGAGCGGAGTTCGAGCGCTCCCTAGACCCTCGACCCGCTCCTTGCCAACCGCCTCAGCGCGGCTTGGGGCAGTTGGCGTAGTGACGCCTCAGCAGCTTGTCCCACCCCTTTGCCCCGCCTTGCTCGACCTTGGTCAGCGCCAGCTTGAAGTCGCGGTAATTGTCGTGGTTCGGAATCGACAGCTCGGCCTCGAGGATGTGGCCTTGAGCGGCGTCGAGCAGCAGGTGGCCCGTCGCCGGCTGCGGCCCGGCAAGGGTCAACTTGAAACGGGTCGCGGCTGTGCTGCCGACGCGGTCGAAGCCGATGAATTGAGCGTCGACTCGGCCGAGATAGCGCAGGAAGCCATTCTCCTGCGGCCACACCAGCGGCAGGCCGAACGAGAAGTCGCGCCGCGGCTTGACCGATTGGAGCTCGGCGTTGAGCGTCCCGAAATCATAGTCGAACAAATGCCACGGCCGGTCCGGGACCCTCATCGTCTCCGACAGCCGGCCGCCCGGCGTGTCGATCCATGCCGACAGGGTCCGACTGGCAGGATTGAAATCGATCCGCCCGAACTTCACCTGCTCGCCGCGGCGGCCGACCTTGCCGGCGTCGAGGCTGGCGACCTCGCCGCTGCGCGCATCGAATGCCGCGGTAACGTAAGCGGCGGTCGTGCAGCGGCTGACATATTTGTAGACCGCGACGGTCGACACGTCCGGGCGGGTCATGACGATATTCTCCGGCTCGCTGCCGTCGCGGTTGGAGCGGACGTAGTGGAGGATAGGCGCCGGCGACGAGGCGGCGACGGCGGCCGCGATCAATGCAATCATCGGGCAATCCTATGGTCTTTGGCCGTCCAATCATAGCGGGCTGGCCAATCATGTCGGGCTGGAATGGCGGGCCCGGCCGTGCCAAGCTGCCCGTATGCTACGCCCGCTCCTCCCGCTTTCCGCCCTGTTCGCAACCGCCGCCTCGGCCATTCCGCCGCTTCCGCCGCCGCCGCCGCCGAAGGGGCCGGAACTGATGGAAGTCATCACTCCGGTCAGCGGCGCTCGGATGAAGCGCGACATCGCCAGGATGGTCAGCTTCGGGACTCGCCACACGCTGTCGTCGCAAACCGACCCGAAACGCGGGATCGGCGCGGCCGTGCGCTGGGCGGAAGCCGAAATGAAGAAGCTCGGCCTCGAAACGCTGCAGACCTGCGACACGGTCACCGGCCGGCGCGTTCCGACCCCGACCCGGGTCTGCAACGC
>DASTDT010000050.1:0-7832 GCA_035710225.1 Sphingomicrobium sp. | reverse complement strand
CCCGGCCGGGGCGACACGCGAGGAGCTCGACGAGGTCATGGCGCGGGCGAAGGCCAAGGCCAGGGACGGCGGGCGGGTCGCGCTCATCTATCTCGAAAGCCCGGCCAACCCGACCAACGTGCTGGTCGACGTCGAGGCGGTAGCCGCGGGGCGCAAGGCGGCATTCGCCGGCGAGGCCGAGCTTCCGCCGATCGCCATCGACAACACTTTCCTGGGGCCGCTGTGGGCCAAGCCGCTGCGCCAGGGCGCCGACATCAGCGTCTACAGCCTCACCAAATATGCGGGCGGCCACAGCGACCTCGTCGCCGGCGCGCTGGTCGGCAAGCGCGCGGTGATCGACAAGGTGCGGATGATGCGCAACGTGATGGGCGGCATCTGCGATCCCAATACCGCCTGGATGCTCTTGCGCAGCCTCGAGACTCTCGAGCTCAGAATGGAAAAGGCGGGCACCAATGCCGAGAAGGTCTGCGCCTTCCTGCGCGACCATCCGAAGGTCGAAACGGTCGGCTATCTCGGCTTCCTCGAGGAAGGCTCGCGCCAGGCCGACATCTACAAGCGCCACTGCACCGGCGCGGGCTCGACCTTCTCGCTCTACCTGAAGGGCGGCGAGAAGGAGGCCTTCGCTTTCCTCGACGCGCTGCAGATTGCGCACCTTGCGGTCAGCCTCGGCGGGACCGAGACTCTGGCGAGCGCACCCGCGGCTATGACCCATTTGTCGGTGCCCGACGAGCGCAAGGCGGCGCTCGGCATCACCGACAACCTCGTGCGTATCTCGATCGGGGTCGAGGACCCCGACGACTTGATCGCCGACTTCGAGAACGCGTTGAAAGCCGTATAGGTTCTAATGTTCGCTTTGGCTGGAAGACGCGCACGAGGTACTCAATCCAAGGTCGTCCGGTACTGCTTCACGGCCAATCCGGCGACGATCACCACGAACAAGGCCAGCGCGCCGAGGCTCGGCAGGCTTTCGGCGATTCCGACACCCTTCAGCATCGCTCCGCGGACGATCCTCAGCATGTGCGTGACCGGGAGGATCGTTCCAAGCCACTGCGCCCATTCCGGCATCCCGCGGAACGGGAAGAGGAAGCCCGACAGAAGGATCGACGGGAGGAAATAGAAGAAGCTCATCTGCATCGCCTGAAGCTGGTTCCGGGCGACGGTGGAGACGAGGAAGCCGAGGCTGAGGCTGGCGACGATAAACAGGAACATGCCGATCATCAGGGCCGCCCAGCCGCCTTCCATCGGCACGCCGAACAACAGTCGGGCGAGGCTCATGATCATCGCCGCCTGCAGGATTCCTACGAGCACATAGGGCGTAAGCTTCCCTACCATCACCTCCAGCGGGCGGACCGGAGTCGACAGCAGCATTTCCATGGTCCCGCGTTCGGTTTCCCGGGTCATGGCGAGCGCAGTCATCATGACGAGCGTCATGGTGAGGATCGTCGCCACCAGACCCGGAACGATGTTGTAGGAGGTGATGCTCTCCGGATTGTAGCGGCGCTGAACAATCACACCGAACGGCTGCTCCGTGCCGGCGGGACGAGCAAGCGGTCCCTTGAGGTCGTGCATCAGCGCATAGCTGGGCAGCTGGAGGAGGGCGGAAACGGCGCCCCCGGTCGCGGCGGGATCGGAGGCGTCGGCCTCAACGAGGATCTGCGGGTTCTCCTGACGCACGACCCGGCGGGTGAAATCGCCGGGAATGGTGATCGCGAACTGGACCGCACCCCGCTCAATCAGCTTGTCCATCTCGGCCGGCGAGCGGGCGGTGTGGCGAATGTCGAAATAGTCGCTGCGAACCAGGGCGCCGAGGAGGGAGCGGGAGAATTGGCCATTGTCCTGAACCAGGACGGCGGTCGGCAGATGCTTCGGGTCGGAATTGATCGCGTAGCCGAACAGAAGCAGCTGGATCACCGGAATGCCGATGATCATCGCATAAGTGAGCCGGTCGCGAACGAGCTGCGTGAACTCCTTTGCAAGGATCGCCAGTATCCGGGAAAGCGACAGGCCGGTCATGCCGCCTCGTCGGTGGGCGCCGGCTTCTGCTCGCGCATCAAGTGGATGAAGACGTCCTCGAGGCTCGGTTCGACCTCGGTCCACCGCCACGGCTCGCGGCGAAACGGCTGGATCGCCCGTTCAAGCGCCGCGCGGTCGGTGCCGCTGACGTGGAGCGCGGCCCCGAATGGAGCGACCATTTCCACGCCGGTCGAGGCAGCGAGCTCACGCCCAAGCCGGTCAGCGCGCTCTCCCTCCGCCTCGAAGGTGATCAGGCGACTTTCCGTGATCACCTCGTCCGCGGTGCCGCGAGCGATCAGCTTGCCATTGAAAATATAGGCGATCTCGTGACAGCGCTCGGCTTCATCCATGTAATGAGTGGACACCAGAACGGTGATTCCCTCCTCGGCGAGGCGGTGGATCTCGTCCCAAAAGTCGCGCCGCGCCTGCGGATCGACACCCGCAGTCGGCTCGTCGAGCAGCAGAAGCTTAGGTTCATGCATCACCGCGGCGGCGAGCGCGAGGCGTTGCTTCCATCCGCCCGACAGCTGTCCGGCGAGTTGCTTGCGCCGGCCTGTCAGACCCAGCTTGTCGAGGGTCGCGCCGACGCGCGATGATACGCTGTCGAGCGAATAGACCCGCCCGACGAACTCCAGATTCTCTTCGATTGTCAGATCTTCGTAGAGCGAAAAGCGCTGCGTCATGTAGCCGGTCTGGCGCTTGACCGCCTCCGCTTCGTCCGGGAAGTTGAGGCTGAGCACGCGGCCATGCCCGCTGTCGGGCGTCAGAAGTCCGCACAGCATTCTCAGAGTCGTGGTTTTGCCCGACCCGTTAGGGCCGAGGAAACCGGTGATATGGCCAGTCTCGATCTGCAACGAGATATGATCCACGGCGCGGATCGGGCCAAAGCTCTTGCTCAGGTTCTCGACGTTGATCGCAAGAGTCATTGCAGCGGCTCGACGTCGACGGGAAGGCCCGGCATCAGCTTCGCAGGCCGAGAGGGGACTGCCTCAACCATGAAGACGAGGCGGTCGCGGCTGTCGCGGCTGAAGATGATCGGGGGGGTGAATTCCGGCCGTGGGCTGACGTACGATATTCGCGCGGTCAACCCTGAGGGGCAGCCGTCGCAGGAGAAGCGCACGGTGCGTCCGGGTCGGTACCGCGCGACCTCCTCCTCGGGCACGAAGAAGCGGACTTTCACCCGATCGTCGGGGAGCAGGCTGACGATGGGCTGATTGGCGGCGACCCACTCGCCCCGACGGAAGAAGACGTCTTCTACGCGTCCGGCAGAGGGGGCGGTAGGCGTGATCTGGTCGAGCCGGATCTGGACCCCGCGCTCTCCGCCTCGGGCGGCGCTTTCCTGCGCACGCGCCGCAGCAATCTGCGCTCGGCGAGCCTGCGCCGATGCGCGGGCCGCGCGCAGCCGCGCGCTCGCTTCGCGCAGCGCCGCCTGGCCAGCATCCACCTCACGCCCGGCGACAGCGGCCGGATCATCGCTGCTCACGGAAAGGAGTCGGTTGAGGTCGCTCCGCGCCTTTTCGGCATCGGCCGCTGCCGCAGCGGCTTCGGCCTCGGCCTGCTGAGCAACGGCCACGGCTGCCGAGATCTGCGTTCGGGCTTCGAGCACATGCGCCTGAGCCTGCTCCGCTTCGGCCGACAGCGTGGCTGGCTCGATGGTGAAAAGTCGGGTCCCAGCCTCGACACGCTGGCCTTCGGTTGCACCGATGCTTCCCAGCGTGCCAGAGATCGGCGCTGCAAGGATCACGGACTCGCCCTCGATGTAGCCGGAGAGAGTCGGCTCGCGAGTCGAACGGCCAAGCAGCAGCCATCCGGCCGCTGCCGCGGCGATGATGACGATTATGACGATGAGCGGACGGGCTCGGTTCATTGCAGCTCCTCCGGCTTCCAGCCTCCACCGAGCGCCTTGAAGAGGGCGACGGAATCGCGGGCCAGTGCGGCCTTCGTTTCGACCAATTGTCCCTCGAGCGAGATCCGGCGCGACTGCGCCTGAAGCACATCCGAATAGGTCACCAAGCCGCCGCGATAGCGGGAAGCGGCGATCTCCTCAGCGCGGTTGGCGGCGCCAAGCGCGTCCTCAAGCTCCGATAGCTGCCGGCGGGACCCGTCTATCCGGCTGAGCGCGTCCTCGACCTCCTTTAGGGCGAGGAGCACGGTCTTGCGATACGCGATCAGCGCGTGCTCCTGGCGCGCCGTCCTCGCCTCGACCGTCGCTCGCCTGCGACCGCCGTCGAACAAGGGCCAGTCGATCGCCGCTCCGGCAGTGAATGCCCGGCTTCCCCATTCGATGAGGGACGTCAGGGCAGTGCTGACCAGTGCCGGCGCAGCCGTCAGCGAGAAGCGGGGATACAGGTCGGCGACGGCTACTCCGACGTCGGCGGTGGCGGCGGCGAGCTCGCGCTCCGCCGCCCGGATGTCGGGGCGGCGGCGAAGTAGGTCTGACGGAAGCCCCGGCGGAATTGCGGGAGCGGCCGGCAGCGTGGCCGGGGTCTCCAGTTCCGCGGCGAGCGAATCGGGAGTCGATCCCGTCAGCACGCCAAGCGCATGGACTTCGACGCGCGCTTGTGCCTCGAGCTGCGGGATCGCCGCTGCCGCCGCGGCGCTCGCGGAGCGCTGCTCGGCGACATCCTCTCCGGTGACCAGCCCGCCGCGCTCACGGGCAGTAGCCAACCGTTCAAAGCGTCGCAGGCGCGCCAGTTCCTCCTCGGCAATCCTAACCCGGGACTGGAGGGCGCGGAAGCGCAGATAGGCGTCCGCCAGCTCTGCGGTGACCGAAACCTGAGAATCATGATAATTCCAGATCGCCGCTCCGTTGCGCGCGCCCGCCGCCTCGCGCTCCCGCACATTTCGCCCGAAGAGGTCGATCTCCCAGCCCGCGTCGAAGCCGATCCTCCAGGTAGTGAATTCCTCGCCGGGAAGGGCAAAGCCGCCGCCGTCGGCTGGTCCGGTGCCGGGCGGGGATGGAATCGCGTTTTCGCTGATACGCTGCCGGGTCAGGGACGATTGCGCAGCCACATGCGGCAGTGCGCCGGCCCCGGCAGAACGCTCCAGCGCCCGCGCCTCGCGGATTCGGGCGCCCGCTGCCTCTATGTCGAGATTCTGCGCGACGGCGCGCTCGACAAGGCTGTTGAGCTGCGGATCGCCGAAGCTTTGCCACCACCTTGCGAGTTCGGCATCACTGACACTCTGCCCGGCGGGCGCTTCGAGATAGCGCTGCGGCACCGTTAGCTGCGGCTGGCGATAGTCCGGGCCCACCGTGCAGCCAACGAGCAGGAGCGCGCTCAGGACGATCGCTTGTCCGGCGCATAATGGCGGTGCGTATTTGGACTTCGCTCCGCTCCAGTCGATGTGAACGGATGCTGGAAGGCGAAGCGGCCTCACGACTCCCGCTCCGTTAGAAGGCCGGCGAGCACCGTTTCGGCATGCTGCTTCGCGAGCTCGCCCAGATCGAGCGGGGCGCCGCCCGCGGGCTCGAGCGTTTCGTGCCACAGCACGCCCATCAACATCGGCCCCACCAGGCTGAAGGCGTGAAGCCGCGGGTCGCCGGCTCGTACCTCACCGCGCTCTTGCGCTTTCTCGATAACCCCGGCGAGCATCGCAAGAGCCCGGCTCGCGATCTGGTCGTGCCACACTTTCGCAAGCTCGGGAAAGTTACGCGATTCTCCAATCACCATCTTGGCAACGGCGCCGACCGGCACCTTCTTCGTCACCTCGGCGAAGCGGGCCAGGAACGTACGTGCAATCTGATCGAAGGGAAGGTCGGCGGTCGCCGTGGCTGCGCGGACTGCTTCGATGTTAGGGGCAACCGTGTCGCGGACGACAGCGCGGAACAGCTCCTCCTTGTCGGCAAAATACAAATAGAGCGTACCTTTCGACACACCGGCACGCTTCGCGATTTCGTCGAGCTTCGCAGCGGCGAAGCCCTTTTCTGCAAACACCTCGAGCGCGGCGGCACAAATTTCAC
Source organism: Sphingomicrobium sp. (assembly GCA_035710225.1). Classification (GTDB taxonomy): domain Bacteria; phylum Pseudomonadota; class Alphaproteobacteria; order Sphingomonadales; family Sphingomonadaceae; genus Sphingomicrobium. The sequence goes on along the minus strand of DASTDT010000050.1, from coordinate 1,858 downwards.
TCGGCCGTTCCTCGGCTCGCCTTTGCCATCGCGGCTGCTTCACGAGTTGCTCCTAACTTACCAGTCATTTATTTACAGGAAACGCGACAGGAAACAAGCCCTCCGGTGGCGATCCGTCTCCGGTGCATTCACCTCGACGTAAAACTAAAGCGGACAGAATTGTGGATCGCCGAGGCTCGCCACACAGGCCGCGGAGCTGAATCATGCCGAGCTGAGCAGCTGACGGCTTGATGAGCGCGGCACCCGACTCAGCGGAGCAGGCCTAACCCCAATCCTCGACCGTCCAACCGCGCCTTTTCGCAAGTCGATCGAGCCGCCCGTGCGGGTTCACCGCGACCGGCTCGTCCGACCATAAGAACGCGGGCTCGTCCGACGCATGGTCGGAATAGAAGCGGACATGGCCGTGCCTGCCGGTCAGGCCCGACTTCTCCACCCATTCGGCGATCATCCGCATCTTTTCCGCGCCGTAGCAATTCTTGCCCGCAATCCGGGCGTGGACGCGCTCGTCGAGGCCGATCACCGAGCCGGTGGCGATGACGTCGTCGAACCCCAGCCGCTCAGCGATCGAATCCGCATAGAGCCGGTAGGAAGCGGTCGCCAGCACCAGCCGCCGCCCCTCGCCCCGGTCGCGCTCGATCGCTCGCCTTGCACCAGGGCGGATATTGTGCTGCACCGTGGCTTCCGCGAAGCTGTCGGCCAGCGGCTTCAGCTCGGCGGCGTGGACCCTCCGACCGACCAACAGCGCCTGGCAGATTTCCTTCAATCGCCCGCGATCGAACAGGCCCATCGCATAGGCGAGCATCGCCAGCAGGACGAAGGGCACGAACAAGAGTCGCCACGGCTGCCGCCGCATCGCGCAATGGGTGAGGAACAGCGTGTAGGTCGGTCGCCGGGTGATCGTCCGGTCGAGATCGTAGACGGCGAGGTCAGCCATGGGTGCGCTCCGCAAGCAGCGCTTCCGCAAGCCGGAGGTCGGCGGGCTTGTCGACATCGACCGCGGCGAGCGCGTCCGTCACCTCCACCGCGCGGATGCTTAGGCCAAGGCGGCGCCCGAGAGAGTCCAGCGTCTGGTCGAGCGTGCGCAGCCTGAGCAGGGCGCCGGCCAGCACAGCAGGCCCGAATGTTGCGAGGAGTCGCCAGCCCTTCTTGCGGTCCTGTTCGGCAGAGCGCCACAGCTCGATTGCCGGCCGCACCCGCGCGTTTCCGAGCCAGAATAGATTGGCCCCGGTGTAGGCGCCACCGCGGAACGGGATCCAGGTGCGGTTCGATTCGCCCAGCCTGGCCTTCAGCACTCTCCGCTCGACGACCCCAATCGCCAGGTCGCAGCCCTGCGCGCGGCCGCAGAAGTCGGCGATCGTCGGCGCGGTCAGAAGCGCATGGTCGGCGGTCGTCACCAGCAGCGGCCATTCGCTCGCCGGCGAATCGGCAAGCTCGAGCATGGTCGAGGCGATGGTCGCGGCCGACGCGCGCATTTCCAGCCGCGGGTCGGCGGGAAGCACCGCAGCGATCCGTTCCGGCTGCTGCGCCAGGACCAGGACACGGCCGACGGATTGGCATTCGAGCAGAGCTTCGACCGGCCGCCGCACCATCGGCTGCCCGGCGACGGGAATCAGCGCCTTGAGATCGGTCCCGAACTGCGCGGCGAACGGGTCCGTCCCCGGCCTCGAGCCGGCTAGCACGATCGCGGTGACGGAATTCATCCCAGCCACGAGACCAATTTCTCGCCGCGCCAGGCGCAGGCCTCGGCCTGGGCGAGCCGGACCAGGTGGAAGATGAGCGAGAGGATCGTCCAGGCGGCGACAAGCTCCAGCCCGACGTCGGGCCGTCCGAACAGAAGGGCGCCAACCATCAGCACCAT
>DASTDT010000049.1:0-7911 GCA_035710225.1 Sphingomicrobium sp. | reverse complement strand
ATCAACGCCGCGCAAATGGCCACCGGCCAGCGCGCCGACGTCACCATCTATGACATCAACAACGACCGGCTGGCCGAGCTCGACATGCATTTCGGAAGCCAGATCAAGACAGCCTTCGCATCGAAGTCGGCGATCGCCCAGGCCATCCAGGAGGCCGAGCTGGTGATCGGCGCGGTGCTGGTGCCCGGCGCCGCCGCGCCCATGCTGGTCACTCGCGACCAGCTAAAGACGATGAAGCGAGGAAGCGTGCTGGTCGACATCGCCATCGACCAGGGCGGCTGCTTCGAGACCAGCCGGGCGACCACTCACGACGATCCGGTCTACGAGATCGATGGCGTCATCCATTATTGCGTCGCCAACATGCCCGGCGCGGTCGCGCGGACCAGCACTTTCGCGCTCAACAACGCGACTCTGCCGTTCGCGCTGAAGCTTGCCAACCTGGGCGCCAGCCAGGCGATGGCCGAGGATCCGCATCTTGCCGCCGGGCTCAACGTGTCGGGCGGCAAGGTCCGAAACGAACCGGTCGCCGAAGCACTCGGGCTCCAGTTCGAGCCGGCCTGACCGGCGCGGATCGATCAGCGCTGGCGGGCTTGTGCCATGCGCTCAATCAGAGCCACGCCGTCCGCGACCGGCGGCCGCCATTGGGCGTCAGACGGGGCGCGGTCGAGCAGGTCTCGCCACAGCGCGTAGGCCGCGGCCGGATCGCCCGAGCGGAGCAAGGCAAGGCCCTCGAAATAATCGGGCGCGGGGGCACCTGGAGCAAGCTCGCGGGCGCGCTGGAAGGCGAAGCGCGCGGCGGGTGTAATTCCCCGCGCATGGTCGGTCAGCGCATTTCCGAGTCCGACCCACAGGCCATAGTCGCGCGGATGGGCTCGGATCGCCGAGCGTAGCAGGCCGACGGCATCCTGGGTCTTGCCGCGCGAGGCGAGCGAGTCGGCCATGATCAGCCAATGGTCGGAGCCGCTGAAGCGGCCGAGAAACAGATTGCGCGGCGCGGTCAGCGGGATCGGAGCGTAGGCGGCTTCGGCGCCCCCGCGCGGGCTTCCGGCGAGGCCGGGACGCCCGCTCAACGCATAGCCGGCCGCGCCGAGCATCAATCCCGAAGCGACGAAGGTCAGCAGACCGCCGCGAAGGCCGGCCAGGCGCATCACGCCAAGTGCGACGGCGGCCAGCAACAGGACGATGAACAGGCCGGTCATTTGGGCCGCTTCAGCTTGCGCGCAGCCAGCCAGGCCCCGGCGGCGAGGATCGCCAGTGGCCCGAGCCACAAAGGCCAGGTCAACGGCTTCATCGGTGGCTCGAAGCTGACCCAGTCGCCATAGCGCTCGACCAGCCAGGCGCGCACTGCCTCGGGCCGCTCGCCGGCGGCAATCCGCTCGCGGATCAGGGCGCGCATGTCGCCGGCCAGCTCGGCATCGCTGTCGGCGACCGACTGGCCCTGACAGACGAGGCAGCGAATGTCCTCCATCAGCGCGGTCGCCGCGGCTTCCTGGCGGGCGTCGGGCAACTGGCGGTCGGCCCACTCCGAAGGCGGCAGGTTGCTGTCGGCAAGCGCGGGGGCGGCAAGCATCAGCAGCAAGGCGAAACGCGCGATCACCGTGCCTTCTCCAGCTCGGCAAGGATGGTCGGGATGTCCGCCGGACTGATCGGTCCGACGTGCTGGAAGCGGATCACGCCGCGGCCATCTACGACGAAGCTTTCGGGCACGCCCGACGAACCGAGGCTGAGTTGGACCTTGCTGTCGATGTCAGTGCCGATGCGCTGGAATGGGTCGCCGTGGCGATCAAGGAAGTGCGCGACATCTGTCGGCCGGTCGCGCACGGCAATGGCTTCGATCGTCACCCCGCGTCGCTCAAGCTCGAGGAGCACCGGCGCCTCGGCGATGCACGGCACGCACCAGCTGGCGAAGATGTTAAGCAGGCGCGGACGGCCGTCTACGAAGGCGGCGGAATCGAGGCCGGCACGGCCGGGCAGCGCGGCGGGAAGCACGAACGCCGGCAGCTTCTGGCCCTCGAGCTTGGAGCGGATCACATTGTCCGGCGGGCTCGCGAGCCGCCACCAAGCGACCGCCGCGAAAAGTGCCAGCAGCGCAAGCGGAACCAGCAGCAGCAGTCGGCGCCTCATTGCTCGAACTCCTCGGCGCGGCGACGACGGCGGCGGTTGGTCCAGCCGCGCCCGACAAGAGCCAGGAGGCCGCCGAGTGCGATCATCACGCCGCCGAGCCAGATGAGGGTGACGAACGGCTTCCACCATAGCCGCAATTGCCAGCGATTGCCGGTCTGGCGGCCGAGCACGGTGTAGAGCTGGCCGTTCCAGGCGGTGGCGATAGCGACCTCGCTGGTTTCGCTGACCGGCGACGTGAACATCCGCGCCTGGGGGCGGAGCTCCTTGGTGCCGCCGCCCTGGGTGGCGCGAAGCTCGGCCTCCAGCGCGGTCCAATTGGGACCGGCCACGGGCGCGACCGCGACGAAGTCAATCAGCCACGGGCCGACCGCAAGTTGCTCCCCAGGCTTGGCCGCGGCGAGCCGCTCGCGCGTGAATGCCGCGTCGCTAGCCATGCCGATGACGCTCACCGCCACCCCGACATGGGCGAGCGCCATGCCCCAGGCCGCGAGCGGCGTTCGACGCAAGGAGCGGCCGGCCAGCGGCATCAGGCTGGCCGGGATCAAGGCCACGCCTGCGGCGAGCCCGAGCCGCGACAGCAGGCTGATGCCCGGCGCGAGGACGATCGTCGCGATCAGCGCGGCGGCGCCGGCCAGCAGCGACGGCGCGACCCACTTGGCAAGCGGCGCCCGGTGCCGCCGCCAGCGAAGCAACGGACCGACGACCAGAAGCAGCATCAACAACAGGCCGAGCGGCCCGACGACGGCGTTGAAATAGGGGGGGCCGACCGACAGTTTCTCGCCTGTCGCCGCCTCGATCATCAGCGGATAGAGCGTGCCAAAGAAGACCACGGCGAGGATGACGCTCAGGAGCAGGTTGTTGACGACGAGAGCGCCCTCCCGGCTGACCAAAGCGAAGCGAGCGCCCTCGCCTACAGCCGGCGCGCGCCATGCGAAAAGCGCCAGCGCCCCGCCGACGTAGATCAGCAGCAGCGCGAGGATGAAGGTGCCGCGGGTCGAGTCGACGGCGAAAGCGTGGACCGAGGTCAATATCCCCGAGCGGACTAGGAAGGTGCCGACCATCGACATCGAAAATGCGACGACCGCCAGCATCATCGTCCAGGTCCTCAGCCCGCCGCGAGCGGCGAGCACGGCGACCGAATGGAGCAAGGCGGTGGCGGCCAGCCACGGCATCAGCGAGGCGTTCTCGACCGGGTCCCAGAACCACCACCCGCCCCAGCCCAATTCGTAATAAGCCCAGTAGCTGCCGGCGACGATTCCAAGCGTCAGGAACACCCATGCGCCAAGCACCCACGGCCGCATCGCCCGCGCCAGCACCGGGCCGACATCACGGGTGACGAGCGCGCCGACGGCGAGGCTGAACGCGACCGAAAGGCCGACATAGCCGAGGTACAAGGTGGGCGGGTGGAAGGCGAGGCCGGGGTCCTGCAGCAGCGGGTTGAGCCCCTGCCCCTCCGCAGGTGCCGGATCGAGCCGGGCGAACGGGTTGGAGGCTATCGCCAGAAAGGCATAGAAGCCGAGCGCCAGGGCAGCCTGGGCGCCGAGCGCCGCGCTCAGCATCCGTTCCGGAACCGCCCGCGACAGCGTGGCCAGAAGCGCGCCCGACAGCGCTAGCACCGTCACCCACAGCAGCATCGAGCCTTCGTGGTTCCCCCACGCCCCGGCAAAACGGTAGAGTAAGGGCTTGGCGCTATGGCTGTTGGCGGCCACCAGAGCCACGCTGAGGTCGGTGCGCACGAAAACGACGACCAGGCAGGTAAAGGCAATTGCGGCGAGCAATCCCTGGGCCAGCGCCAACGGTCGGACGACAGTCATCGCTTGCTGGGCAAGCGCGGGCACGAGTCCGAACGCCATTTGCATCAGCGCCAGCGCCGCGGCGAGGTAGAGGGCGGCGAGACCGGCTTCGGCGATCACCGCTCGAGGGTCCGCGCGGCGGCCTGCTCGGCGAGCTCATTGCCGAGTTGCGGCGGCATGTAGCGCTCGTCGTGCTTGGCGAGGATGTTGTCGGCGACGAACACGCCTTTCTTGAGCCGGCCTTCGGCGACAACTCCGCCGCCTTCCTTGAACAGCGACGGTGGAATCCCGCGGAACAGCGCAGGCACCTCGTTCTTGCCGTCGGTAACGACGAACCGCAGCGTGACCCCGTCGCCGAGCTGGCGGAGCGAGCCTTGAGCGACCATTCCGCCGAGGCGCACCGCCTCGCCTTCATCGGCCGCACCGGCCGCGATATCGGTCGGGGTGACGAAATAGGCCGCGCGGTCCTTCAATCCCCACATCGCGAGCAGCACCGCGCCGGTGAGCGCGACGAGTGCGCTCAGGGCGAGAACCAGCCGCTGGTGCTTGGGCTTGAGGCTCATCTGTTGGCGACGTCTTGCGCCGCCTGCTCGGCGCGGCGCATCGATCTCCACGACAGTAGCAGCAACACGGCGGTTGCCCCGAGCGCGATGGCGTAAGCGGCCAGGACGAACGGCCAATGGCTCACTGCGCCGCCCTCCGGCGAAGCCGCGCCTCGGTGCGGATGGTCGCAAGATCGGCGCGCATGCGCATCAGCACGATGGCCGTGAACAACAAAGTGAAGCCGAGCGTGGTGAGGTAGAGCGGCCAAGCCATCTCGGGCGCGATGCTCGATCCGCCGCCGGTGAAGCTGATCGACTCACCCTGGTGAAGGGTTCGCCACCATTTCACCGAGAAATGGATGATCGGCAGATTGACCAGGCCGACCAGCGCGAACAGCGCCGCCATCCGGCCCTCGGTCCCGCGCTCGCGCTCGGCGGCGGCGAGGCCGATGTAGCCGAGATACAGGAAGAAGAGGATCAGCATCGAGGTCAGCCGCCCGTCCCACTCCCACCACGTACCCCAGGTCGGACGGCCCCAGATCGAGCCGGTGGCGAGGCAGACAAACGCGAACATCGCGCCCGCCGGGGCGATTGCGCGGCCGGCGATCGCGCTCAACGGATGACGCCAGACGAGCTGGACCAGCGCGGCGACGGCGAGTCCACTCCAGCCGGCCATTCCAAGCCACGCGCTCGGGACATGGACGTAAAGAATTCTCGCGCTGTCGCCCTGCAGATAATCGGGCGGAGTCACCAACAGCCCGCCGGCCACGCCCGCCGCGACCAGCAGCAGGCCGGGCCACAGGCACCAGCCGGTCACGGCGCGCGCGATCTTCAGGAAGCGGGCGGGATTGGCGTAGCCGTGCATCTGCGTCAGGCCCTTAGCACGTCGTTGCCCGGAACGAAGCGCTGTTGCCTCAGCCGCGCCCGATCAGGCGCTGGGCCATGGCGTCGGCCACCGCCGCCGGGTCGCGCCCGCTCGATTCGCTCTCCGCCCAGATCTGCTCGAGCCGGCCGGGAATCGCCGCGATCCGCGAGCGGACCAGCTCCGGCCCGCCATCGCCGAGATATTCGGTCGAGACGTTGATGATCCCGCCGGCGTTGATGACATAGTCGGGCGCGTAGAGGATTCCGCGCGCCTTGAGGCGTTCGCCCTCGGTGGGCGTGGCGAGCTGGTTGTTGGCGCCGCCGGCGACGATCGGCACGTTCAAGGCCGCAATCGACTGTTCGGTCAGGATAGCGCCCAGCGCATTGGGGCTAAACACGTCGGCCTCGACGGTCATGATGGCGGATGGATCGACGATCGCCGCGCCGGTCTCCGCAGCCAACGCGGTAGCGCGGTCGGCGGCGACGTCGGCGATGGTCAGCCTGGCGCCTTCCGCGGCAGCGTGGCGAGCGACGCCGCCGGCGACGCTGCCCGCGCCCTGCACGGCAATGTGCAGGCCGGCCAGGCTGTCCTTGCCGAGCGCGTGGCGGACCGCCGCCTTGATCCCGAGGAACACGCCGAGCGCGGTGTGCGGGCCCGGGTCCCCGCCAACCTCGCCACCTGCGACTGGGAGGCCGGCAACGAACTTGGTCTGGCGCGCGATCGCGGTCATGTCCTCGACGCTCATTCCGACATCTTCGGCGGTGACGTAATTGCCGCCGAGCCGGTCGACCGCCTTACCGAACGCCGCGATCATGTCGGGGGTCTTGGTGCGGTTCTCGTCGGCCAGGATGACCGCCTTGCCGCCGCCGAGCGGAAGGCCTGCCATGGCGTTCTTGAAGCTCATTCCGCGCGACAGTCGAAGCGCGTCGGTGAGCGCGTCTGAATCGTCGGCGTAATGCCACAGGCGCGTGCCGCCCGCCGCCGGACCCAGGTGGGTCGAATGCAGGGCGATGATCGCCTGCAGCCCGCTCATCCGGTCGGTGACGAAATGAACCGCCTCGTGGGCGTCGAAATCGGGGTAGCCCCAGGGGGTCGTCATGATGCCGTGTCGTTCCCGGAAAATGAACGTCAAGAAGTGGGGCGACCGACGGGACTTGAACCCGCGACCCTCGGTACCACAAACCGATGCTCTAACCAGCTGAGCTACGATCGCCGCGATGTGCCTTGAACCCGCCTTGCCGCCCGCAATTCGTACCGGGAAGCGCTGGCCGGAGGCGCGCCGGCTCCTTAAGGGGCATCACCAACATTGGCAAGCGAGGCGAGGATGAACGCGACGATCGAGAAATTCGGCTATCCCGGCAGCCTGGTGCGCGAATATCGCCACTGGCTGGTGCTGGTTCGGCCGGCGCAGGTCACCGCCGGCTCTCTGGTGCTGGCCGCCAAAGGCGATGCGACGGCCTATGGCGCGCTTCCCGAAGCGGCCTTCGCGGAGCAGGGTCGCGTCGTGGCTGACTTGGAATCCGCCCTAACGCGCTTGGTAAACTTTGATAAAATCAACTACTTAATGCTGATGATGGTGGATCCGCATGTTCACTTTCACGTTTTCCCTCGCTATGCGGGCGAGCGATCACTGGCCGGAATGACAATGGCGGATTCGGGTTGGCCCGGACCGCCGGACCTTGCCTCGGCCATTTTTCTCGACGAAGCCTCGACCGAGGCGGTGGTTCGAGCCCTGGTGGAAGTGTGGCCGGAGCGATCGAACCAGGTTGGCGATTGAGCGGACGAAAGAAAACTTGCGCAATCACCGATATTGCGTTGTGTTAAGATGGAGCGGAATCCTTGGGCGTGAGTCGAATTCAACAAGCCATGATCAACGGGCAGATATCGCTGCGCGACAAACTGGTCGAAACCGGCCTTGAGCCGGAAATCGCCGACGCCCTTGGCGCAATGCCGCAGCGCCGCGTGCAGCTCGATCCCCGGCGCCCGTTCCGCGAGCCCGGAAGTGCTCGCGACGAGGTCATTTTCGTCGCCTCCGGCCTGGTCTCGAAATACAAGTCCGACGCCAGCGGACGTCGCCAGATCGTCGCCCTGCGATTTCCGGGCGAGGGCATCCTGCCGCGCGAAGGCAACGCAGCCTACGGCATACAGGCGATCGTCAAAAGCGAGGCGCTGGTCGGCAAGTCGTCCGACTTCGACCCCATCGTCGAAAAGCATCCCGAGCTGGCGCGCTATTTCTGGCGGCTCATCCAGCGCAACGAATCGATCGGCTACGAGTGGCTGGTCAATTGCGGACGGCGCGACTCGACCGCCCGGGTCGCCCATCTGCTGGCCGAAACGGCAACCCGTTACGGAATCAACCCAACCAAAGAGCCGCTGCCCAATCCGTTCACCCAGCAGCAGATCGCCGACATCACCGGCCAGACATCGGTCAACGTCAACCGCGTTTTCGCCGATCTCGAGCGGCAGGGTCTGATAGAGCGCAGCGGACGCGAGATTTCTTTCCCCGACTGGGCCGAACTGCGGCGAATCGCCAGTTTCCAGCCCGCCTATCTCGATTAGCACCGCCGCCTTCGCCAAGGCATCGCGC
>DASTDT010000048.1:0-2323 GCA_035710225.1 Sphingomicrobium sp. | reverse complement strand
CGGCGACCAGCGAGGCGGCGTCGCCGTGAGCCTTTCGCCGGCCGAGGTTGAAGGTGGCGATGTTGATCCCCGCCTCGCCCAGCGCGGTGCCGAGCTTGCCGATGAAGCCGGGCGTGTCGGTGTTGACGATGTAGAGCATGGCGCCGTCCAGTTCGGCCTCGATCTCGATTCCGAACAGTTCGACCAGCCGCGGATGGTTTCCGAACAAAGTCCCGGCGACCCGGCGCGGGCCTTTGGACGTGGCGACCTCGACCGCCACCAGCGTGTGATAGGCGCCCTCGCGGTCGTGACGGATTTCGCGCACATCGAGGCCGCGTTCCTTGGCCAGGAACGGCGCGTTGACCATGTTGACGGTGTCGGAATAGGTGCCCATCAGGCCGGCCAGGACGGCGCCCGTGACCGGCTTCTGGTTCAATTTCGCGGCGGCGCCCTCGACCTCGATCGACACGCCGACGATATCCTCGCCGACGACCTGTCCCGCCAGTTTCCCGAGTTTCTCGGCAAGCGCCATATAGGGCCTGAGGCGCGGTGCCTCTTCGGCGCTGAGGCTCGGCATGTTGACGGCGTTGGTGACTCCGCCCAGCAACAGGAAATCGCTCATCTGCTCGGCGACCTGGATGGCGACATTGACCTGCGCCTCGCTGGTCGAGGCGCCGAGGTGCGGGGTCGAAATGAACCCGGGGGTGCCGAACAAAGGCGAATCCTTGGCCGGCTCGTTCTCGAACACGTCGAGTGCCGCGCCGGCGACATGACCGCTGTCGAGCGCGTCCTTCAACGCCGCTTCGTCGATCAGCCCGCCGCGCGCGCAGTTGATGATTCGCACGCCTTTCTTGGTCAAGGCGATCGCATCCCGGCTGAGGATCCCGCGGGTCTGGTCGGTCAGCGGGGTGTGCAGCGTGATGAAGTCGGCGCGAGCGAGGAGCTCGTGCAAATGGACCTTCTCGATGCCCAGCTCGACCGCTCGCTCCGGGGTCAGGAACGGGTCGTAGGCGACCACCTTCATGCGGAGGCCGAGAGCGCGCGCGGCGACGATCGAGCCGATGTTCCCAGCGCCGATCAGGCCCAGCGTCTTGCCGGTCACCTCGACGCCCATGAAGCGGTTCTTTTCCCACTTGCCGGCTTGGGTCGAGGCGTCGGCCTCGGGCAACTGGCGCGCGAGCGCGAACATCAGGGCGATGGCGTGCTCGGCGGTGGTGATCGAATTGCCGAACGGGGTGTTCATCACCACCACGCCAGCCTTCGTGGCGGCGGCGATGTCGACATTGTCGACCCCGATCCCGGCTCGGCCGACGACCTTGAGCGCGGTGGCGGCGGCAAGCAGATCGGCAGTGACCTTCGTCGACGAACGGATGGCGAGGCCGTCATAGTCGGCGATGATGGCTTTCAGCTCGTCGGGCGACAGGCCGGGCTTTTCGTCGACGTCGATCCCCCGCTCGCGGAAGATGGCGGCGGCATTCGGGTCCATCTGGTCGGAAATGAGGACTCGCGTCATTTGCGGGCCGCCGTCGGCGGGACATGAGCGATGAGCGCGATCTCGACCAGTCCGCCGGGCTGGAGCAGGCCGTTGGTTCCGATCGCGCTCCATGCCGGTGGCGGGCCCTTGATGTAGCGTGCCTTGACCTTGGCGAAGGTCTCGATCTGGGCGTTGACGTCGGTGTGATAGGTGGTGATCGACACCACGTCGTCCCACGACACTCCGGCGCGCTGAAGCGTCTTCCCAAGCTTCTCGAATGCCCGGACATACGCCTTTTCGGTGTCGGTCTCGCCCGGGGCGAGAAAAGCGGGGACTCCGGAGACATGGACCACGCCGTTGCTGACCACCGCGTCCGCCCAGCCGATCTCCTCCTGCATCCGCCGCTGGCCGGGATTGTCGGGCATTACCACGACAGCCTGCTGCCGGGCGCCGCCCGAGGGGGACTGAGCGGCCAGCGCGGCCGCAGCAAACGTCATCATGATCACTGTCCGGTTGCCTTCCATGCCCAGTCGAGCCACGGCCCGAGCGCTTCGATATCGGCGGTCTCAACCGTCGGCCCGCACCAGATTCGAAGGCCCGGCGGAGCGTCGCGGTAGGAGGCGATGTCGAACGCCGCGCCCTCGGCCTCGAGCAGGCCGGCGAAGCGCTTGATGAACGCCCCATCGGCGCCGGCCACGGTCAGGCAGACGCTGGTCTTCGAGCGGCTGACCGGGTCCTGTGCGAGGTGGCCGAGCCAGTTGCGCCCAGCGACGATGCGGTCGAGCGCGGCGGCGTTGGCCTCGGTGCGCGCGATCATGCCGCGAAGCCCGCCGTTGCCGAGCGCCCATTCGAGCGCGAAGATGGCGTCCT
>DASTDT010000047.1:0-5885 GCA_035710225.1 Sphingomicrobium sp. | reverse complement strand
CGGGCGATGATCGGCGGCCGCGACTATGTCAGCTCGATCTACAACCGCGCCACACAGGCAGAGCGCCAGCCGGGATCGGCGTTCAAGCTGTTCGTCTATCTGACCGCGCTCGAGAACGGCATGAAGCCGACCGACACGGTGGTCGACGAGCCGGTGACGATCGACGGCTGGACCCCACGCAACTCGACCCGGACGAACCTGGGGCCTGTCACGCTGCGCGAGGCCTTCTCGCGCTCAATCAACACGATCAGCGCGAAGATCGGCGAGCAGTTCGGCTTCGGGACGATCGCCGACATGGCGCGCCGGTTCGGCATCGGCACCCAAATCTCGACCTTCCCGTCGATGGTGCTCGGAACCAGCGACGTCCGGTTGATCGACATGACCCGCGCCTTCGCCTCGGTCGCCAACCGCGGTGTCAGCGTGATGCCTTATGCGATTCGCCGCGTGGTCACGGCCGACGGCCGCCTGCTCTACAGCCACGAGCGCGCCGACGAGCGCGTGCTGGTGGCGCCGTGGGTGGCGGCGGGAATGACCGACCTGCTGCAGTCGGCCGTCCTTAGCGGGACCGGACGCGCCGCCCAGATCGGGCGCCCGGTGGCCGGCAAGACCGGCACCACCCAATCCAACAAGGACGGCTGGTTCATCGGCTTTTCGAGCGGACTGACGACCGGCGTGTGGATGGGCCGCGACAATGCGCGCGCGGTCGGCGGCCTCCAGGGCGGGACCGCGCCCGCCCGTGCGTTCCACGATTTCATGCGCGTCGCCGTGGCCCGGCGCCCGGTCGAAAGGTTCGAGACCGACGTGCCCATGCCCGACTGGCAGCTGGAGCCTGACGAGGAATATTGGGATCAGCCTTATGACGAGAATCTGGTCGGCCCGGTTATGGTGGACGAGAACGGCATGCCGGTGGGGCCGCAGCCCGCCGATCCGCTCGCGCCGTCATCGCAATATCCCGGAGCCAGCGAGCCGCGCGGGCCGGACCAGACCGAGCTTGACCGGATCTTCAGCAGCCCGCCGCCGCCGCCGCAGCGCGCCCCGGCACCGCCCCCGCGCGAGCCCGTCCGCCAGCAGCCGCGCTCAGACCCGGCGACCGATCCCCTTCAGCCGCGCGGCGATCCGTCGCAGCTCTGAGCGCGCGGCGGCGACGTCGCCGCCGTAAACGGACTGCTCGAGCTGCTTGAAGGCGGCGCCATGGTTCATGTGAACGCGGTGCGCGACCTCGTGCGCGACAACCCAGCGACGGACCGCCGGCGGGGCCATCGCAAGCCGCCAACTGTAGCGGATCGAACCGGCCGACGAGCAGCTTCCCCAGCGGGTATCGGCATCGCCGATGGTAACTGCCGCAATGGTCACCCCGGCCCGCGCCGCGGCGTCCGCGGTGTCGGCGGCGAGCAGCCGCAGGGCTTCCGACCGAAGCCAGCGATGAACGCGCGATTCAAAGGATTCGCGCGGTCCGCCGAAGGTCAGGACGTTGCCGCTCAACAGCGGCGCGCGTGGCGCCGCGGGGTCCCATTCCAGCCTCAGTTCCCGACCGTCGAAGGGGATGGTCGAGCCCGGCTCGAGCGGTTCGCCGGCGGGGACCCGGGCAATCTCGCCCTCGGCCCACTCGCGCTGGCGATGAGCCCAGTCGAGCGCAGCCCGGCGGCTGGTTCGCGGCGGACAGGTGAGCACCAGTCGGCGCCGGCGCGGGTCGAGGCGAAGCTTCAGCCGCCGTGCCCGCCGGTCGACGCTGAGGACCAGCGGCCACGGCCATTCGCTTGTCCCCGATCCGTCGCTGGCCGCGAGGTCAGAGCGGGCGGTCGACGACATGCCATTCGAGCTCGCCGGCGTCGACCTCGCTGACCGTCCAGCCGCGGGTCGACTGGCCGGCTTCGTGGACCGTCTCGCGGCTGCCGGAGATCAGGTAATGCCATTCGGGCAGCGGCTTGCCCTCGAAGCGAAGCCGGTAGGCGCAGGTCGTGGGCAGCCATTCAAGCTCGTCGAGCCGGTCGCGCTGGAGGACGACGCAATCGCCGACCAGCGCCTTGCGTTTGGCATAGTCTCGGCACTGGCCGTTCCTGCGGTCGAGCAGCTTGCAGGCGACGTTGGTCGGATAGAGCTTGCCGGTGTCCTCGTCTTCAAGCTTGTGAACGCAGCACCGCCCGCAGCCGTCGCACAATGCCTCCCACTCGCCGCGGTCGAGCGTCGCCAACGGCTTTTCCCAAAAGGGTTCAGTTCCGTTCATCCCGCGTGTAGCCATGACCTCGCATATCAGGCCAATCACGGCAGGACGAGGACTTAAGCTGATGAAATCGACTTGGATTGCGGCAGCGATGGCGGCGGCGCTGGGCGTTGCCGCTCCGGCCATCGCGCAAATCGGCCTTGGCTATGGCGGGCCGCAATTCCTCAAGGCGGTGCGCGAGGGCGATGGCGCCAAGGCGACCGAACTGGCCGATTCGTCGGGGCCGGGCGTGATCAACTATCGCGGCGACGACGGCGATTCCGCCCTCCACATCGTAACCAGGGCGCGAAGCATTAACTGGATCGGCTATTTGCTGCAGAAGGGAGCTGACCCCAATCTCGCCGGCCGCGAGGGCGACACGCCACTGGTCGTCGCCGCCCGCACCGGCTTCGTCGACGGCGCCGAACTGCTGCTGGCGAACGGCGCCAGGATCGACAAGGCCAACAAGCTGGGCGAGACTCCGCTGATCGCCGCCGTCCAGCAGCGGCAGCCAGCCATGCTCAAGCTGCTGTTGAGCAAGGGTGCGGATCCGGCCGTGACCGACCGCGTCGGCTATACCGCGCGCGACTATGCCAGGCGCGAAACCCGATTTCCCGAGCTGCTCAGGTTGATCGACACGGTCAAGCCGTCGGGCGCCGCGAAGCTGAAGCTCTAGCTGCCGAAACCGAGTGTTGGGTCGATCTGCGCCGACAGCCGGCGCGCGGCGCGGCGGGCGAAATGCAATGTCTCGGCCTTGCGCCGTGCCGGTGCGAGCGGACGAAGCGTGGCCTCGCGAAGGATGGCGGCGTCATAGCGGTCGGCGACCAGAAGGCCCGAATCCGTCGGCAGGAAATGATCGCCGTCGAGCACTCGGCATAAAGCCTGCGGGACAGCCCAGTAGAAGCGGTCGCAATAGTCGAGATAGTCGCGCCATTTGAGGTCGCCGACGAGGTCGGCCTTGCTGACCTTGATCTCGACAATGGTCAGATGGCCCCTGGGGTCGATCGCCATCAAGTCGGCGCGGCGGCCGTTGGGCAACGGCACTTCGCACATCGCGAACCAGTCGCGCCGGCAGAACAATCGAGTCACCCCGCGCGCGACCTCGGCCGCGACCGGCGGCGAATCGGCAAAGCAGGAGTCGGTCGGCGAGGCGGAGGCCATTGCCGGTGATTAGAACAATCGGCGAACGTACGGAAGGGCCGCGCGCAAATCCCTAGCGGTAGAAGACGTGGTTGCCGACGCTTCCGACGCGCTTCATGCGCCAGCCCGGCGAAACCCTTTTGGCGTGAAAGAACAGCGCCCGGGCAACCGGCGAGGCGTGCATGTCTTCATCGACGATCTTGGCGATGGCGACCGCGTTCTGCCACTGGCGGCTGGAACGCGACACCGACGGCCAGCTCTTGCCGCGAATGAAGCTGAATTGGCTACGCTGGAACAGAACGCCGCAATAGGAACTCGGAAAGCGGCCGCTGGAGGCGCGGTCGGCGATGACGTGGCCGACCGCAAGCTGGCCGACCAGCGGCTCGCTCTTGGCCTCGAAATAGATTCCGACCGCAAGGCACTCCATCTCGCGGCTGCCGGGATCGGTGGCGCGCAGCGAGGCGACCTTGTCGGCCAGGGAGGCCTCGCGGTCGACGGTAGCCTCCGCTTGCGTCGTCGAATCGAGGGGATCGGAATCGACCGACGTTTTGGGCTCCGGCTCGAGCGCCGGAGCGAGCGGATCGGCATAATTCTGGGGCAGGTCGCTGCTCGGGGAAATGGGCTGGAGCACGACGTTGGCCGGGATCACCCCCGACCCGTGGGCAATCAGGGGCTCCGCCTCGTTGGTGACCTGGGCCGGCGCGACTTGTGACGCGCTAAGCGCCGCTACCACCATCAAAGCGGATCGAATGGATTGAATCATGTACTCTGGTCGATTGGCGGTGAGGCAAGATCAGCATCGCGGTTTGCGCCCGAAAGCGCCTTCCCAATGATGCCGGCTCGACTCCCCGTCTGCGTGGCATGGCCGGACCGAATTGCCGCGGCCAATGCCCCCCGCTCTCGTTTCGAACCAAGCCTTCGGCGGAAAATGCCTGCCTAATCAACCCGAATGGATCATTTCAGCGACGAATCGTTCCGCATCCGCGATGTCCAGTTCAATTAGCCAGAAATCGGGGTCGATCCTCGCTCTATCGCTGGAAAAGGCCGCCATGCCCTGTTCCGGGGCCGGCCGGCGGGTCCAGCGGTAGGTGAAATCGTCGCCCATCCGGCGCTCGAGCAGCGCGACGTCGGCGCCGCGTTGGACCAAGTGGACGACGATGTCGCCGCGGTCCGGATCGCCGCGCCGCGCGACCGTTGCAAAGCCGCCGCCGGACTGAGCCCGGCGCAGCAGCGTGGCCACTTCGAGACGCGCGGGGAGACGCTCGTTCATTCCGAGCGATAGCCGTCCAGGCTCGACAGAGCGATACCGGAGCGAAGGAAGGTGCCCGTTCCGCGCGCGCATTCCTCGCCCGACGAATCGACGATCCTGGCCTCGGCGACGAATACCCGCCGCTTGCCGCTGATCCAGCGCCCTTCGGCCAGCGCCTCGCCCGAACGCAGCGGCTTGGTGAAGTGGAGGTTGAACGCGGTCGTCAGCAGGAATCGGTCGCTGACCAGGCTGTTGGCGGCATAAAAGGCGGCATCGTCCATCATCTTGAAATAAAGCGTTCCGTGCGCCGCCCCGGCGGCATGGAATGCGGCTGGGTCGACTTCAAAGCGGATGGTCGCGCGGCCTGCTTCCGAAAGCTCAAGCCGGCTTTCGAACAAGCTATTGATCGGCGCCGAGCGATAGAGCGATTCGAGCGAGCGTAAGTGCGCCTCCGCGCCGCTTTCGGCGCGCCGCTCAGGCGGCATCGCGTTCCTCCGCCGCCATCAGCACCGCGACCAGCGCATCGCGGCTTCGGGCGCCGCGCAATTTTCCGGCGATGTCACCGCTGCGCACGGCCCGGCTGATCGCCGCAAGCGCTTTCAAATGCTGCGCCCCGGCGTCGGGCGGAGACAGAAGCAGGAAGACGAGGTCGACCTTTTCACCGTCGATGGCCTTGTAATCGACCGGCTCGGCCAGCCGCACCATCATCGCATAGACGGTTTGCAATCCCTCCACCTTGCCGTGAGGGATGGCGACCCCGCCGCCGAATCCGGTCGCCCCCAGCCGCTCTCGCTCGACGATCGAATCGACGATCGCAGCTGGGTCGAAGCCGAGCCGCTGGCCGGCAATCTGGCCCAGCGTCTGAAGCAATTGGCGCTTGTTGCCGGCGGCGAGCGCCGGACGGACGGAATCGAAATCGAGGAACTCGCACAGGCGCATTGGCACGCACTTTCGAAGGAAGTTACAGACGCGGAATAATCGCGCAGTGGAGCGGTGTCATTCGCCGCGCGGTTCGACCCAGCCGATGGTTCCGTCGTCTCGTCGATAGACCATGTTGAAGGCCTGGCTGGCGGCGTTCCTGAACATCAGCGCGTTGGTGTTGCGTAGGTCGAGCATCATCACCGCGTCGCTGACGCTGGCGAGCGGAATATCGACCCTGGTCTCCGCGATCACCGCCGGATGAACCGCCACCGGCTTCTCCTCGGCGGGCGGCGCGAACACGCGATATTCGGCATTCTCGACAAAGTCGCCGGAGCCGTTGCCCTTATGCTCGCGAAGGCGGTCCATGTAGCGGGC
>DASTDT010000046.1:0-2799 GCA_035710225.1 Sphingomicrobium sp. | reverse complement strand
TTGAGCTCGGCGTTATCCGTGCCGAGCATCTCGACCAGCGCGTCATGCACGATCTTGACGACCATCTGGCCCGGCGTGACCGAGCGGATGACCTCGGAGCCCACGGCGCGCTCGGTCACCTTGTCGACGAAATCGCGCGCGACCGGCAAGGCGACGTCGGCCTCCAGCAGCGCGACGCGCACCTCGCGCATCGCTCCGCGCACGTCGTCTTCCGACAAGGCGCCGCGGCCGCGGAGCTTGTCGAACACGCCGCCAAGGCGATCGCTAAGGCTTTCGAACATTCACATTCCTTCGTTCCGGACGCGACAACGAACAGAACGCCGGCGGGCGAAACCTCGCCGGCCAGCGCGCCCCGTGGGGCATCGTCGATGTATGTCCGTTAAGACGTGCGCGCCCCTACGCCAGAGGGGCGCGAGGGTCAAGGTTGGCGGCCTGAGTCAACTTCGGGTGAGGCGTCGGCCCGTTAGCCCCAAATCATTCCGATGATCGCCGAGACGGAGGCCAGTGCGCTCATTCCGACCGCTGCGACAAGCACGGCCGACACAAGCTCGGAAGGCCGAGCATTCCTCGTCCGATGACCGTCCAGCCGCTGCGCGAATGGCCCTCGAAGAAGCCCAGCCCAAATTGCGAGTGCGGCCGCCAGAAGGAATATCGCGAAAATCCCCAGGACCTCTGCTGCCTCACTCATCCGAGCTGTCCTGAGCTGCCATATTTGGCTGAATTGCGAATATTGAGGGCGGCAACGCGCTGGCGAGGTCCATTGTCGCCGTTTCCGCCGAGTTGGCCTTGACGCTGTATCGACCAGCGAGATCATAATGGATCAACCTGGCTTCCGAGCTGCCAGCCTCGTGAGCCAGTTTCAAAGAGGCCCTTTTGCGGCCTAACCAGTAGATCTTTTCCACAATGCGTCTCCTGCGAGCGAGAGCACGGAAGAGTCTCTCTGTCACAGGGCGCTCGTTGGCGGTCTCAGGTGATGAGCCGGTATCGGCCATCGCTCATGAATGAGGCGTGACGGCGTTGAAACAAGCTAAAACGCCGCGCCGGCCTCCAGTGCCGCCCGTTCCTCGGGCGTCGAAACACGGCCGAGCGCAGTGTTCCGTCCCGGGAATCGGCCGAACCGCGCGATTTGGTCGCGGTGCTTGACTGCGAAGTCGAGGTTGAGCGGATCGCCGAGGCGAGCGAACTCGGCGACCGAGCGCTGCTGGATTTTGGGCTCCTCGCTGTGCATCAGCGGCATCAGCAGGAAGGCCCGCCAGTCCTTCGGCGCCGAGTGGCTCCAGCCCCTATCGAGCGCCTCGAGGGCAAGCTCGAGCGCGAGCGCGTCGGCCTCGAAGGCGCGGCGGCGGCCGCGGTGGATGTTGCGGCTGAACTGGTCGGTGAGCAGGATCGCGGCGGTCATCGTCGCGGCGCTTGTCCTCCAGCCGGCGGCGCGGCTTGCAACGACTTCCTCGCGAAGTTCCCCAAAGCGCCGCGCGATCTCGTGGTCGAGGTCCGGATCCTTAGCGAACCAGCGGTCCTTGCCGACTTCGTCGAACCAGAAAGCGAGGACGGCGCGAGCCGCCTCTTCGGGTGCGCTCAACCCTTCGGCTTCCCGCCACCCCCACCCCGGGGTCCGCGGCCCGGGCCAGCGCCGCCCGGCCGGTCGGGCCCGCGCCGTCCCGGGGCCTTGCGCACAAATCGTCGGTCGGGCGCTCCGCGGCGGTCGCGCTCCGGAACGCGGTCGAGCGGCGGGCGCGACTGCATGTCCGCCTTGGGCCCGACCGCATAGCCTTCCTTGAGCAACTGGTTGAAGGCGGCGCGGACGCTCTGGTTGATCGAATCCTGCAGGGCCTTGGGCAGATCGGAATAAGCGGCGTTGCGATGGATGCCCTGGATATCGCGCAGCAGATTGTTGGGCAGGCCGCCCGAGCTTGCGCGCAACGCCTCGATCGCCTCGACGACGGCATCGATCAGCACATCCTGCATGACATCGGAGGCGGCCTTGGTCACGGTTGATCTCCTTTGCCGCGTCGGGCGCGGTGGACAGCATGTCCCCTCCCCCCTAAGTCGCGCGGCGTGACGCGGCAATTCCACAAGATGCATGGCCTCGGCAACGACTTCGTCATTCTCGACGGACGAAGCGACCCCGTGGAGATGAGCGAAACGGTGGCCAGGCGGCTGTGCGACCGGCATTCCGGAATCGGCTGCGACCAGCTCATCCTGATAGAGAAATCGGACGTCGCAGACGTGAAAATGCGAATCTGGAACGCCGACGGCGGCGAGGTTCAGAGCTGCGGTAACGCCAGCCGCTGCGTCGTCGCGCTGACCGGAGCGAAGACGATCGAGACCGGCGGCGGGATCGTCGCCGGCAAGAGCGACGGTGACGAGATCGAGGTTACACTCCCCGCGCCCAAGTTCGGCTGGGACGACGTGCCGCTGGCCTATCCGATGGACACGGCCGCGCTCCCCCTGGCGTGGGGGCCACTGAAGCGGCCAATGGCGCTCAGCGTCGGCAACCCGCACCTGGTGTTCTTCGTCGACGACCCGGCGGTCATCGCGCTCGACGATTTCGGACCCGGGATCGAGCACGACCCGGCCTTTCCGGAGCGGGTCAACGTCAATGTCGCCAGCGTCGGCAAGGACGGAATCACGCTTCGCACGTGGGAACGGGGGGCCGGGCTGACCCTGGCCTGCGGCACCGGCGCCTGCGCCACGGCGGTGGCGGCGATCGCCTCGAAGCGTGCGACCTCGCCGGTCAGGGTGACCATGCCTGGCGGAAGCCTGACGATTAGCTGGGCCCCGGGCGGCGAGATCGGCATG
>DASTDT010000045.1:0-2535 GCA_035710225.1 Sphingomicrobium sp. | reverse complement strand
GATCGAGCCGGATCGGGGGACGGTGTCGCACGCCAAGACTCTTAGCGGCATCGTTATCGACCAGCAGCGCAAGCTGATGGAGCCGCAGCGCCGCGTACGCGACGTGCTGGCCGAGGGCGGCGACTGGATCGAGGTGCGCGGCCAGAAGAAGCACATCAAAGGGTATCTGAAGGAATTCCTGTTCGCGCCCGAGCTCAGCGAAGCGCCGGTCGGCTCGCTGTCGGGCGGCGAGCGCTCGCGGCTGCTGCTGGCGCGCGAATTCGCCCGCGCGTCCAATCTTCTCGTGCTCGACGAGCCGACCAACGACCTCGATCTCGAGACGCTCGACCTCCTGCAGGAAGTGATCGCGGACTATGAGGGCACGGTGCTGATCGTCAGCCACGACCGCGACTTCCTCGATAAGACGGTGACGGTGACGCTCGGACTCGACGGCTCGGGCAAGGTCGACATTGTCGCCGGCGGCTACGAGGATTGGGTTAAACGGCGCTCCTCCCCTGCAGCAGGCGGGCGGGGAGCGAAGGCTGGGACTGTCCGAGCCGACAAGCCGACCCCTTCGGAGGGGCGCCTGTCTTCCTCACCTGCAAGCGGGAAGGGTAAATTGAGCTACAAGGACCAGCGCGACCTTGACCGTCTGCCGGGCGAGGTGGCGCGGATCGACGGTGAGCTGATGGCGGTCGAGGATGTGCTCCACGACCCCGATCTCTACACCCGCGACCCCGCGAAGTTCGCCGCCTTGACCAAGCGGGCCGAGGCGCTGCGCGACGAGAAACACGCCGCGGAGGAACGCTGGCTAGAAGTGGCCGCGATGGCGGAGGAGCTCGGCAGCTAGGTTTGCCAATGCCGACCGATAGTGCCAGCTTTCCCCTCAAAGGGGGAAAGATCATGGGCTTGCTGACCGTTCTGCTTGTGGCCGCCGCCGGCCCGCCGATCATCGACATGCATCTTCACGCACGCGCAGCGAAATATACCGGCGAGAATCCCATGCCGATGTGCGCGCCGTTCAAGGTCATGCCGCGGAGCGACCCTAAAAATGGCGTGCTTGAAGGCATGGAAATGAACGTTCCTCCCTGCGACCATCCGATCGCCGCCGCGACCACCGACGAGGCGGTGCTCAAGGACACGATCCGCGAGATGGAGGCCAACAACATTTTCGGCGTGGTCAGCGGCGAGCCGGCGATGATCGAGCGGTGGGTGGCGGCATCCCGGCGCTTCATGCCGGCCATCGATTACCGGCTGCCGGGAACGCCAGGACAGCGCCACGTCGCGCCTAAGTCCGCCGAACAACTCAGGGCACTCCACAGGGCGGGCAAGCTGACCGTCATCGGCGAGGTGATGGCGCAATATGAAGGCGTCGCGGTAGACGACCCGAGGATGGATGAATTGTGGGCGCTGGCGGTCGAGCTGGACGTGCCGGTCGCAATTCACATGGGGCCAGGTGAGCCGGGCCAGCCCTATTCGAACGGATATCGGGCCGAACTGACCGACCCGCTTCGGCTGGAGCCGGTGCTTAGGAAGTACCCCAAGCTGAGGCTGTCCCTGATGCACGCAGCATACCCGATGGCCGACCGGCTGCGGATGCTGCTGTTCAACTATCCGCACGTCTATGCCGAGATCGGAAGCATCGTTTACACCGAGCCGCGCCCGGCGTTTTACGCATTCCTCAAGGAGGTCGTCGACGCGGGCTACGGCGATCGCATCCTGTTCGGCTCCGACCAGATGATCTGGCCCGGGGTCATCACGCCGTCGGTCCGAGTAATCCAGGACGCGCCATTCCTCAGCGAGGCGCAGAAGCGGGACATCCTCTACAACAATGCGGCGCGCTTCCTGCGACTGACCAAGGCCGAGATCGACCGCCACCACGGGCGCTAGCGGTCACCCTCCCAGCTGGTACTGCTTCATCAAGTCGTAGAGCGTCGGGCGGCTGATCCCGAGCAGCTTGGCGGCGCTCGAGATATTGTGCTCCGTGCGGGTCAGCGCGTGGTGGATGGCGCGGCGATCGGCGATCTCGCGGGCGGCGCGCAGGTTGATCGTCGCCGGCTCGGCGGAGCGCGCTTCGCCAAGGTCGAGGTCGGCCGCGGTGACGAGCTTGCCGTCGGCCATAATCACCGCCCGCTTGATACGGTTCTCAAGCTCGCGGACGTTGCCGGGCCAGGCGTAGGCGTCAATCGCGTCCGCCGCATCGGGCGCGAGGCCGTGAACGGCCGGGTTGAGCTCGCTCGCGCAGCGATTGACGAAGTGCCGCGCGAGCAGCACCGCGTCGCCGGGCCGCTCGGCCAGGGACGGGATCGGAACGACGATCTCGGCCAGGCGGTAATACAGGTCCTCGCGGAAGCGTCCGTCGGCCTGCATCGCATTGAGGTCCTGGTGGGTGGCGGAGACGATCCGCGTGTCGACCGCGATCGCGCTTCTGCCGCCGATGCGCTCGATCACCCGCTCCTGGAGGAATCGGAGCAGCTTGACCTGCAGCGGCAGCGGAATGTCGCCGACCTCGTCGAGGAACAGGGTCCCGCCCTCGGCCAGCTCGATCTTTCCCGG
>DASTDT010000044.1:0-3232 GCA_035710225.1 Sphingomicrobium sp. | reverse complement strand
GGTGACCAGGGTCACCGCGCCCTTCTTCTCGACCAGGATGGTTTCGTAGCTCATCGTCGCTCCTCAGAAATCGAACGGCCGCCATTCTTCCTCAATCGGAAGCGGCTCGAAAAAGGCGGCGACGTCGCGCTCGCCAATCGCTTCCGGCCGGGTCGGCGACCAATTGGGCTTGTTGTCCTTGTCGATCAACAGGGCGCGCACGCCCTCCTTGAAATCGGGATGGTGGATCAGCCGGACCATGATGCCGTACTCCATCCGCATCTCGTCGACGAAGTGCAGCTGGTAGGGGCTTTCCTGGAGCAGCTTCAAACTGACCTTGCAGGCCATCGGCGACTTGGCGCGGATCGTCGCCGCCTCGGTCGCAGCCCACTCGTCGCCCGACGACGCGCCCGCGTCGAGCGCGTCGAGAATCTCCTCGAGCCTGTCCGAGGCGAAATAGCGATCGATCTTCGCCAGATTGTCCGTGATCCGCGCTGCGGGCGGCTCGTCGCTCAGCTCGTCAAGGATCGCCTGGACCCGGAACGGCTGGGCCATGATCCGCTCCTTGGCTTCCTCGAGCCGGTCCGACGGGACGTAATGGGTGGCAAGCCGAAGCTTGACGCACTCCGCACCGTCGAGCCGGGCCCCGGTTAATGCCAGAAACTGCGCCATTCGCCCGCGCAGCCGCGACAGATATCGCCCGCCGCCGACGTCGGGGAAGATGCCGATCGTCGTCTCCGGCATCGCCAGCACGGTGCGCTCGGTTGCGACGCGGAAGCGGCACGGGCAGGCGATCCCGACGCCGCCGCCCATCGTCACCCCGTCCATGAAGGCGACGCCCGGCTTGGGGTAGGTATATTCGAGGTGGTTCAAGCGATATTCGTCGAAGAAGAAGTCGCGCGCCGCCGCCTCGTGGCCCTCGACGTTCTGGCTGATGTCGACGACGTCGCCTCCGGCGCAAAAACCGCGGCCTTCGGCATGGTCGATGAGGATGATCCGCACGTCCGGGTCGTCGCGCCATTCGTGGAGCGCGGAGGCCATGTCGCGGACCATCTGGCGGTTGAGGCTGTGAAGGGCGCGCGGCCGGTTGAGCCTGAGCCGACCGGCCAGGCCTTCCTTGACCGTCAGCACGTCCCGTTCGGTTACGGCGGCGTCCGTCACGGCATCATCGCGTAGGAGCCGGGGGCAGGTTCGATCCCGTCCTCGATGGTCCGGGCGGCGACGGTCTTTCCGCTGCCCTTGCCGTCAAGCCATTTGGTCCAGTGTGGCCACCAGCTGCCCTCGTTCCGGGTCGCGGCGGCGAGCCAGTCCTTGGCGTCGGCCGGCATCGACTTGCCGGTCCAAAAACCGTGCTTATTGCGGCTGGGCGGATTGATCACCCCGGCATTGTGGCCCGATCCGCCGAGCACGAAATCGGCGCCGAGGTCGCGCGCACCACGATAGACCGCTTCCCACGCCGAGACGTGGTCGTCTTTAAGCGCGATGACCATCATCGGCGAGGCGATGGCCGAAAGATCGATGGGCGTGCCCCCGATCTCGAAGCCGGCGGGGTCCTTGAGACGGTTGTCCTTCAAAAGGTCGCGGTTGTAGCTCTTGAGGAACGCTGCGGGGATGCGGGCGCCGTCCTCGAACCAGTAGAGGAGGTCGCTTGGCGGCGCCTCCTTGTCGAGCAGGTAATGGTTGATGACGCTCGACCAGATAAGGTCGTTGGCGCGCATGGCCGCGAACAACCGCTGAAGCTCGAGGCTGTCGATATAGCCTTGCTCGGCAAGATGATCCTCGAGCGCGGCGAGATGGCCTTCGTGGACGAAGGCCGACCAGTCGCGCATGTCGGAAAAGTCGACGAGGCTGCCGATCAGCGTGGCGCTGTTGACGTCGGCGGCGCGGTCGTTGGCCGCGAGCCACGCAAGCGCTATCGCCACAAGCGTCCCGCCGAGGCAGAAGCTGAACATGTCGGGCGCCGTCCCGGTGCGCGACTTGACCTGCGCGATGGCGGTGACGACGCCCTCGGTGACATAGTCGCCGACGCCCTTGTCGCGCAGCTCGGGGCCGGGGTTGACCCAGGAGATGACGAACACGGTCCGGCCCTCGTCGACCAGCCATTTGACGAAGCTCTGCCGCGGCTCGAGGTCGATCATGTAGTAGCGGTTGACCAGCGGCGGCACGTAGAGCAGCGGCTCGGCCGCGACCTTGTCCGTTGTCGGCGTGTACTGAATCAGCTGGAACAGGTCGTTCTGGAACACCACCGCGCCCGGCGTGGCGGCGATGTTGCGGCCCTTCTCGAACGCGTTGGGATCGGTACGGCGCTGGACGATGCCCTTTCCGCTGGTGACGTCCTCGAGGAAGTTGGCGAAGCCCTGGACGAGGTTGGCGCCGTTGGTTTCCTTGATCCGCTTGACTACGTCGGGGTTGGTCAGCGCGAAATTCGCCGGGCTTACGGCGTTGAGATATTGATCCAGCAGGAAGCGCGTCGCGGCCTTGGTCGCGTCGTCGCCGTCACCGAGCGCGGCCATCTCGCGAAGCTGCTTGGAGGCGAGCAGGTAGGAGTCGCGGATCGACCGATAGTAGGCGTCGTCCTGCCATTCCGAAGCCATGAAGCGGCGGTCGCGGGGCGGCTCGCCGGCCTTGCCGGTCAAGGTTCCGGTCCAGAAGTCGCCCCATTGCCTCGCCGCTTCCATCTGCACCGCGAGCAGATCCTGGGGGCGCGAGGCGCGGCCGAGCGCGGTCTCGCCGGCCGCCCGGGCAAGCGCGAACGGATCGAACGGCAGGGTCGGCTTGGCGGTCACTGGCGCGTCAATTCCCGACCGACGATCATGCGCATGACCTGGTTGGTGCCCTCGAGGATCGAATGCACCCGAAGGTCGCGCCAGAAGCGCTCGATCGGATAGTCCTGGAGATAGCCGTAGCCGCCGTGGAGCTGGAGCGCGCGGTCGACGATGCTCGACCCGCTGTCGGTCGCGAGGCGCTTGGCCATCGCCGCGAACTTGGTCTTGTCCGGCGCATTGGCGGTTACCTTGGCGGCGGCGACATAGAGAAGGTAGCGCGCGGCCTGGAGGTCGGTTTCCATGTCGGCGAGCATGAACTGGGTGTTCTGGAAGTCGGCGATGGCCTTTCCGAACTGCTTCCTGTCCTTGGTGTAGGCGATCGATTCATCGAGGCAGCGCTGCGCCCCGCCCAATGAGCAGGCGCCGATGTTGAGCCGCCCGCCATCCAGCCCCATCATCGCGATGCGGAAGCCTTCGCCCTCGGCACC
>DASTDT010000043.1:0-2132 GCA_035710225.1 Sphingomicrobium sp. | reverse complement strand
CTTGCCCTTAAGCCTCACAGTCCGACCCCGATCATCGCGCCGCCGTCGACGATCATCGTCTGGCCGGTCATGAAGGTCGAGGCGGGCGAAGCGAGGTACACAGCCGCCCCGGCGATTTCGTGCGGCTCGCCGATGCGCCGTAGCGGCGTGGTCCGGGTCACCGCCTTCAGCGTATCGGGATTTTCCCACAATGCGCGGGCGAAGTCGGTCTTCACCAGCCCCGGCGCGATGCAGTTCACGCGCACGCCGTTGGGTCCGAATTCGGCGGCAAGGTTGCGGGCCAGCTGGAAGTCGGCGGCCTTGGAAATGTTATAGGCGCCGATCACGGTCGAGCTGGTCAGGCCGCCGATGGAGCTGACGATGACGATCGATCCCTCGCCGCGCTCGGTCATCTCCGGCGCGACCATGCCGATAAGCCAGTGGTTGGCGAGGACATTGTTGTCGAGGATCTTGCGGAACTGCTCGTCGCTGATACCTGCCATCGGTCCGTAATAGGGGTTGGACGCGGCGTTGCAGACCAGCACGTCGATGCGGCCGAAGGCCTTGCGTGTTTCGTCGACGAGGTGCTGAAGCGCGGCCTTGTCGGAGATGCTGGCGGCGACGGCGATCGCGGTGCCTTCGCCATGTTCAGCGTCGATCGCCCGGGCGACCTCATCGCAACTGTCCTGCTTGCGGCTCGAGATGACGACCTTCGAGCCGTGCGCGGCGAGGGCCGAGGCGATCGCCAGCCCGATCCCGCGCGACGAGCCGGTGACGATCGCCACCTTGCCGGTGAGATCGAACAGGCGCGGAATGGTCATGGAAGCGCCTCGGCATGTCTAGCGAATTCGATCAGGGCGATGGCGCGGTTGTGAACCTCGTCCGGCCCGTCGGCGAGGCGCAGCGTTCGGATCCCGGCCCAGCTAGCGGCCAGCGGCGTGTCCTGCGACACGCCCGCGCCGCCGAACGCCTGGATGGCGTCGTCGATCACGGACAGGGCCATGCGCGGCGCCTTGACCTTGATCATGGCGATCTCGGCCTTGGCCGCCTTGTTGCCGGCCTTG
Source organism: Sphingomicrobium sp. (assembly GCA_035710225.1). Classification (GTDB taxonomy): domain Bacteria; phylum Pseudomonadota; class Alphaproteobacteria; order Sphingomonadales; family Sphingomonadaceae; genus Sphingomicrobium. The sequence continues at coordinate 1,089 of DASTDT010000043.1, read as the reverse complement.
TCCATCAGGTCCGCCGCCTTGAGGCAAAGCAGGCGCGTGCAGTCGATCTCGATCCGGGCTTGGGCGACTCGCTGCTCCCAGATGCTGTGCTCGGCGATGGTCTTGCCGAACGCGGTTCGCGACTGGAGCCGGCGGCACATCAGGCCGAGCGCCTCCTCGGCCGCGCCGATGATCCGCATGCAATGGTGGATTCGGCCCGGCCCCAGCCGCCCTTGCGCGATCTCGAACCCCCTGCCCTCCCCGAGCAGCAAGTTGGCGGCCGGAACGCGCACGTCGTTCAGGCTGATTTCCATGTGGCCATGCGGCGCATCGTCATAGCCGTAGACCGAAAGCGCGCGGTGGATGGTGATTCCGGGCGAATCCAGCGGCACCAGGATCATCGACTGCTGGGCGTGGCGGCGCGCCTCTGCGTCGGTCTTGCCCATCAATATGGCGACCTTGCAGCGCGGGTCGCCGGCCCCGCTCGACCACCATTTGCGGCCGTTGATGACGTAGTCGTCGCCATCGCGGTCGATTCGGCACTCGATGTTGGTCGCGTCCGAGCTGGCGACGCCCGGCTCGGTCATCAGGAAGGCGCTTCGGATCTCGCCGCGCATCAATGGCGCAAGCCATTGGTCCTTCTGCGCCAGCGTTCCGTAGCGGTGGAGCACCTCCATATTGCCGGTGTCGGGGGCGGAGCAGTTGAACACTTCCGCCGACCACAGGATTCGCCCCATCTCCTCCGCGCACAGCGCATATTCCAGGTTGGAAAGCTGCTCGCCCTCGAAGGCGAAGCTGACGTCGACATGGGCGAGCGCGCCGCCGGGCGGCATGAACAGGTTCCACAGGCCCGCCGCTCTGGCCTTGGGCTTGAGCTCCTCGATCAGAGCCAGCGGCTGCCAGCGGTCGCCGCTGTCGATCTCCGTCTTATAGTCCGCGACTCGCGGCCGGACATGCTCATCGATGAACGCCTTGACCCGGTCGCGGAAGAAAGCCTGCCGTTCCGTAAGGTCAAAGTCCACGCGGCGCTCCCATGCTTGCGCTCGGCATCTGTCTCGTTCCAAAACGGCTAGGACCGTGCGCCGCGAAGGGCAAGATTGATGGCTGAAC
>DASTDT010000042.1:0-7149 GCA_035710225.1 Sphingomicrobium sp. | reverse complement strand
CGGCCTCGTGCAGCAGGTCGAACAGGCGCGCCGCTGCGCTAACCGGGTCGTTGCCGAGATCAAGGTCGCCCCTGACCGCGCCGTAGCCGATCAGGATTTCGTCCGCCTCCGCCGCCTCGGCATCGAGCCGGAGCGGTTTCGACGGCGCATAGTGGCTGGCGAGCATTCCCGGCGCCTCGACCGGCCCCTGGGCGAGCGGGGCGTCGATGGAAACCGGCCCGCGGCGAAGCAGCCGAAGCGGTCCGCCGTTCGCCGCGACAATGGTCGATTCGATACCGCGCTCGCTCGGACCGCCGTCGATGATCAGCGCGACCCGTCCGGCCAGCGATTCCGCCACATGCGCGGCGCGCGTCGGGCTGATCCGGCCGCTGGCATTGGCCGACGGCGCCGCCAGCGGTTTTCCGCTCGCTTCGAGCAGCGCCCGCATAGCCGGATGAGCCGGCACGCGGAGAGCGATCGTATTGAGCCCCGCCGTGACCAGCGCGGCAATCCCGTTACCGGGCCGTGCAGGGACCACGACTGTCAGCGGTCCTGGCCAGTGCTCTTGAGCCAGTGCGCGGGCCTCGTCGCCGAATTCGCCGAGGCGTTCGGCCGCCGCGAGGTCGAGCACATGGACGATCAGCGGATTGAAGCTCGGCCGCCCCTTGGCGGCGTAGATCCGTGCCACCGCCTCGGCATTGGTCGCGTCGGCGGCGAGGCCGTAGACCGTCTCGGTCGGAACGGCGACCGGCTGGCCGCCGGCGACCAGCTCAGCGGCGCGCGCGATGGCCGCGTCGCTGAGCGGAAGCACCTGTGTCTCTGGCGGGGCCATGGCCGGCTCGCTATGGGAAGCGACCATGACCTTCAAGTGCCCGACCGCCGACCAGCGCTTCATCCTCGCTCATGTCGCCGGCCTTACCGACCTCGGGGTCGAGCAGGACGTCGCCGATGCCGTGCTGGAGGGCGCCGCCGCTCTGGCCGAGGGCGAATTCGCGCCGCTGAACCGACCCGGTGACGTCCAGGGGGTGCAATGGGACAACGGCCGCGTGGTCATGCCCCCCGGCTTCAAGGCTGCCTATCAGGCCTTCGTCGACGGCGGCTGGATGACCTTGTCGGCGCGGGAGGAGTGGGGCGGGCAGGGGCTTCCCCTCGTGCTCTCCGCTGCGCTGATGGACGGCCTCAATGGCGCAAACCTCGCCTTCGCTCTGTGCCCGATGCTCAGCGCCGGGGCGATCGAGGCGCTGGAGCGGCATGGCAGCGACGAGCTCAAGCAGCGCTACCTCGCCAAGATCGTCAGCGGCGAATGGCCGGCGACGATGAACCTCACCGAGCCGCAGGCGGGCAGCGACGTCGGCGCGCTCGCCACCCGCGCGGAGCCCGCCAATGACTCGAAATGGGGCGACGGGAGCTGGCGCATCACCGGCACCAAGATTTTCATCACGTTCGGCGAGCACGACCTGGCCGACAACATCGTTCACCTCGTCCTCGCCCGCTCGCAGGGCGCGCCGGGCGGGACCAAGGGCATCTCGCTTTTCCTCGTGCCAAAAATCCTGCCCGACGGCTCGGCCAACGACCTTCGCTGCGTCTCGATCGAGCACAAGGCCGGCATCCACGCCTCGCCGACCTGTGTGATGAGCTACGGCGATTCCGGCGGCGCGATCGGCTGGCTGGTCGGCGACGAGATGGCGGGCATGCGCGCGATGTTCACGATGATGAACAACGCCCGCCTCAACGTCGCCCTCCAGGGGGTCGGGATCGCCGAGGCTGCGACGCAGCGCGCCGTCGCTTTCGCGCTCGAGCGCAGGCAGGGACGGCGCGGGGTCGACGTGGCGATCATCGCCGACCATCCCGACGTTCGCCGGATGCTGCTTCGGATGCGGAGCCTGACCACCGCCGCTCGTTCGCTGACTTATTACGCCTTCGCCTGCGCCGATCGCGGCCGGGCCGGCGACCGCGAGGCGTCGCTACGCTGCGATGTGCTGACACCCCTGGCCAAGGCGTGGGCTACCGAGGTCGGTTGCGAGGTCGCAAGCCTCGGTGTGCAGGTTCATGGCGGAATGGGCTATGTCGAGGAGACTGGCGCCGCCCAGCATTGGCGCGACGCTCGCATCGCGCCAATCTACGAAGGCACCAACGGCATCCAGGCGGCCGACCTCGTCACACGCAAACTCGACCTCGATGGCGGCGCCGCATTCGACGAGCTGCTCATCGACATTCGCGACTCGACCAGCAGTCCGACTCTGATCGCGCTAGCCGATGCGCTGGAGGTCGCCGCAACCAGCTACCGCCAGGCGCCGCCCGACGACCGCCTTGCCGGAAGCGTGCCGTTCCTGACGATGAGCGCCGTCCTCGTCGCCGGCTGGCTGCTCGAGCGGCAGGCAGCAATTGTAGGCGACAGCGAGTTTCTCGCCGCCAAGCGCGCCAGCGCCGCATATTTTCTGTCGGTCGTGGTGCCCGAAGCGCTCGGCCTGGCGGCGGCGGCGGAACTTGGGGCCGGGCCGCTTTACGCGGTGCCGGCGGGCGCCCTGGCCTAGGCCCGCTCGCGCGCGATCAATTCCGTGGGGTCGATTCCCAGCCGGCCCATGCGTTCGCGGATTTGCGGCCATTCGCGCTGGATGAACTGCTCGCGCTCGCTGCTTCTCAGCTTGGCCGCGGCGCCGGCCGCGACGAACATGCCGATCCCGCGCTTGACCACTACCAGCCCCTCGTCCTGGAACCCTTGATAGGCCTTGGCGACGGTGAGGGGGTTAGCCACCTCCTGGGCGGCCAGTGCGCGGACCGACGGCAGCGGGTCACCGTCCTTGTAGCGACCGGTGACGATGGCGTCGGCGATCACCTCGCGGAGGCGGACGTAAACGGGTTTTTCGTGCGTGTTGCGAAGCGTCATGCTGTGGTAATACAGCGAGGCGCGAAAGGTTGCAACCCGCGCTTGGGCTTTATTGCTTCCAGACAGAGACGATGTGGTCGAGATTGGGCCGTGGCCGCTCGTCCAGCGGGCTGGCCGGTGTCCCGAGATAGACGAAGCCGGCGATCCGCTCGCCCGCCTCGCAGAACGCCGCGGCGACGGTCGGGTCGTAGGCCGGCCAACCGGTGATCCATCCCCCCGCGAAGCCGAGCGCTGTAGCGGCGTGGAGCAGGTTCATGCCCGCCGCTCCGCAAGTCAGCTCCTGCTCGAACAGCGGTACCTTGTGCCCCGGCACCGGCCGGCTGATCAGCACGATCAGGACCGGCGCGGCGCGAGCATTGGCGGTCGCCTTGGCGACCTTGACGTCGGGCGCATCCGGTTCGGAGCGGGCCAGCGCCGCGCCATATAGGTCGCTCAGCGCCTCCCGCTGATCGGGGGCAACGAGGACGAAGCGGAATGGCACCAGCTGGGCGTGATCGGGCACCCGCGCGGCGATGGTCAGGATTCGCTCCAGCTGCTCCGCGCTCGGCCCCGGCTCGATCAGGTCGCGCGGCCGCGCCGAGCGGCGGGTCTCGAGCAGCGCCAATGGCGAAGAGGTGTCGTTCACATTCATCGCGTCTGCACTAGCATTTCACGCAACCGTCACAACCGGCTTCACAAGCGAGGATTCCTCGCTAGGGTGCATCGCCATTCACGAAAACAGCGGCGCCCCGCGCGAGGCGCCCGTCGATGGAGAGGGATTAGGCATGGGGTTCAAGCCGGTTGGAACGTGGCAGGAGGCGGACTGGATTGCCGCCATCGCCGCCGTCGTATTGCTGATCTTTCTCGCCATCGGCGGCCGGGTCGCGGCCCAGAAGGAACCGGAGTTCGCGGGCCACCCCAGGGGCCTCTACATGCTGTTCTTCGCCGAAATGTGGGAGCGCTTCTCCTACTACGGCATGCGTGCGCTACTGATCTTCTACCTGACCAAGCACTGGCTGTTCGGGGACGGCGAATCCAACGTCATCTACGGTGCCTACACCGCGCTGGTGTACATCACGCCGATGCTCGGCGGCTATCTCGCCGATCGCTATCTCGGCCAGCGCAAGGCCGTGCTGTTCGGCGCCATCCTGCTGACGCTTGGCCACTTTACCATGGCGGCCGAAGGGACCGGCGGGCAGAACGACCCGACCATCAACATCTTCTGGTTGGCGCTTGCGTTGATCATCGTAGGATCGGGCTTCCTCAAGGCCAACATCTCGGTGATGGTGGGTCAGCTCTATAATCTCACCGATCCGCGCCGTGATGGCGCCTACACCATCTTCTACATGGGGATTAACCTCGGCGCGGCGGTCGGCACGATCGTCGCCGGCTATCTCGGCGAAACCCTGGGCTGGGCCTATGGCTTCGGCGCGGCCGGCTTCGGCATGCTTCTCGGCCTCGTTGTGTTCGTGCTCGGCAAGGGTCTCTTGAACGGCGCCGGTGAAAAGCCCGTCCAGGTCGCCGGCACGCGCCCGATCAACGAATATCTGCTCTACGCCATCGGCCTCGCCGCCGTCGGGGTCTGCTGGTTCCTGATCCAGTACACCGACGTCATCCAGACCCTGCTGATCATCGCGGGCGTCGGTCTCCTCGGCTACGTCCTGTGGCAGGCAACCAAGCTGGAGAAGGCGCCGCGAGAGCGGATCTATGCGATCCTGTTCCTGATCAGCCTCAATCCGATCTTCTGGGCGCTGTTCGAGCAGGCCGGCGGATCGATGAACCTGTTCACCGACCGCTTCGTCGACCGGCAGGGCGTTCCCGCCTCGATCTTCCAGGCGATCAACCCCATTTATATCATCCTGCTGGCGCCGTTGTTCGCGGGCCTGTGGATCAAGCTCGGGCGAATGGGCAAGGAACCTTCGGCGCCGGCCAAGTTCGGCATCGCCTTGCTCCAGATGGGCCTCGCCAACCTGGCGCTGGTGTGGGGCGCGCAGGCTTTCGGCCTCGCGGTCATGACCCCCGTCATGTTCGTCTTCCTTTATTACCTCCTCGCCACCACCGCCGAGCTGTGTCTGTCGCCGGTGGGCCTGAGCGCGATGAACAGGCTCGCGCCGAAGTTCATGGCGTCGCTGATTATGGGCGCCTGGTTTTACATGTCGGCGGTCGGCAATTTCCTCGCCGGCAAGATCGGCGAGGCGACCGGCGGCCACGACGGCGAGATGACGAAGGAAGGCCTGCTCGACATCTATTCGATGTTCGGCTGGATCACGATCGGCATCGGCGTCGGCGTGCTCGCTTTGTCGCCGATCGTCCGGCGCTGGATGCACCTCGACTCGCTCCAAGACGACACCGACGCGCGGATCCGCGATCTCGATGCAACCGGTGAGCCGATCGCCTCCGGTCCGCAGCCGGACAAGGCATAAAGGGAAGTACCACTATGGCGAGGACTGCAATCATCGGAGCGGCGGTCCTCGCCGTTCTCACCACCGGCTGCGCCACCACCGCACCGAAGAAGGCTGCCCCGGTCCCAATCAACGCGGACCCCTATCCGTCGACCTACCAGCGCTATCCCGGTGCGGTGACTGCGATCCGCGGCGCCACCATCTACGACGGGGAGGGCGGCCAGATCGACAACGGCACGATCGTGCTGGCCGACGGTGTCGTCCAGGCGATCGGCGATTCCGCCACGCCGATTCCCGAAGGCGCGTTCACCCTCGACGGCAGTGGCAAGTTCGTCACTCCGGGGATCATCGACGTCCACAGCCACCTCGGCGACTATCCGTCGCCCGGCACGCCGTCCCACAGCGACGGAAACGAGGCGACCGCCCCGGTTCGCGCCGACGTGTGGGCTGAGCACAGCGTTTGGCCGCAGGACCCGGGCTTCAGCCGCGCATTGGCCAATGGCGGGGTGACCGCGCTCCAGGTCCTGCCTGGCTCGGCCAATCTTTTCGGCGGGCGCTCGGTGACCCTCAAGAACGTGCCCGCGCGAACCGTCCAGGGGATGAAGTTCCCGGGAGCGCCGTACGGCCTCAAGATGGCCTGCGGCGAGAATCCCAAAAGAGTATATGGCAATAAGGGCGGTCCCTCGACCCGGATGGGCAATATCGCCACCGTCCGGGCGACTTGGCTCAAGGCTAAGGTCTACGACCGCAAGTGGGACAAATATGAGCGCGATGGCGGCGAAATGCCCGAGCGCGACCTTGGGATGGACACGCTGCGCGGCGTGCTCGACGGCAAGATAATCATCCACAATCACTGCTACCGCGCCGACGAGATGGCGATCATGCTCGATGTGGCGAAGGAGTTTGGCTACAAGATCGGCACCTTCCACCACGCCGTCGAAAGCTACAAGGTCGCCGATCTGCTGCGCGAGGCGGGCACCTGCTCTGCGATGTGGGCCGACTGGTGGGGCTTCAAGATGGAGTCGTACGACGGCATCAAGGAGAACATCCCGCTGGTCGACCGCGCCGGCGCCTGCGCCATCGTCCACTCCGACGACGCCAACGGCATCCAGCGCCTCAACCAGGAAGCGGCCAAGGCGCTCGCCGACGGCCGCCGCATCGGCCACAACGTCACCGACGCCTATGCCTGGCGCTGGTTGAGCTACAATCCGGCGCTGTCGCTCGGGGTGTCCGACCGCACCGGCAGCCTGAAGACGGGCAAGATGGCCGACGTCGTTCTTTGGAACGGCAATCCCTTCAGCACCTATACCCGCCCCGACAAAGTGTGGATCGACGGCGCCTTGCTCTATGACAGCGCCAATCCCCGCTTGCGCCCGGTAAGCGACTTCGAGCTTGGCCAGCCCGGTGAAGGAGACACCAAATGATCCGCGCCGTGCTCACTGCGCTCCTGATCGGCGCAGCTGCCCCGATTTCAGCCCAGACCGTCGCCATCACCGGCGGCACCGTCGCGCTCGGCGACGGCTCGGAGCCGATTCCCGGCGGAACCGTCGTCATCCGCGACGGCCGAGTGGTTGGCGCGGGCATCAATGTCGCCATCCCGCGCGACGCCGAGATCGTCGACGCTCGCGGCAAATGGGTTACGCCCGGAATCATCGCCGGCTTCTCGCGCCTCGGCCTAAGCGAGGTCGACCTGTCGGCCGATGGATCGGAAGACACGTCGGCCAACAACGGCCCGTTCAGCGCCGCGATCGACGTCGCGCCGGCGGTCAATGCGCTCAATTCGACCATCGCGGTCAATCGCGCCGACGGAGTGACCCGGGCGATCGTCGCCCCATCTGCGGCGAAGAACATCTTCGCCGGCCAGGGCGCGGTCATCGACCTTGGCGCCGACATGGACCCGAT
>DASTDT010000041.1:0-12867 GCA_035710225.1 Sphingomicrobium sp. | reverse complement strand
TGGCGCCGGTCGTTGTTGTCTTGGTTTCCATCTGCGGCTTGGCGTCCTTGGGACGCTCCTGGCCCATGCGCTGGGCGGCGGCGGGAACGGTCAGGGCGGCAAGCGCGGCGCCGATAGCGAAAGTGCTGGCAAGCTTCATTTTGATGTGCTCCTCATGCCGCTCGATATGAACGCTGCGGCCTGGTTGATGATTACCCGACGGGGTGCATAGACCCGAACCCCCATGACTGCCAAACGCAAGCTTGCCCTAGGCTGAAGATCGGCGACTTCGCTTTGATTTTCAGAAGGTTGCTGAAGATCCACAAGCCCGTCCAGCAGCGCGGCCCGTTCACCTGCTCCACGCGTGCGCGTACGCGCGCGGGGGTGGCGCTTGGCCGGTTGATCGGCTAGCACCGGCACGGGGGGCGTCGATCCCGACTACCAACCCCTTGTCTCCCGATTACGACCTCAGAACTGGAACGATCTTGGCCACCTTGCCTCCCGCCGACGAGCAGACCCCATCCGCAGGCGACATCGCGCCGATCTCGATCGTCGAGGAGATGAAAACCTCCTATCTCGACTATGCGATGAGCGTCATCGTCAGCCGTGCGCTGCCCGACGTTCGCGACGGTTTAAAGCCGGTCCACCGCCGGATCCTCTACGCCTGCCAAGAAGCGGGCTATGTCGCGGGCCGGCCTTATCGCAAGTCGAGCCGGATCGTCGGCGACGTCATGGGTAAGTACCACCCCCACGGCGACAGCGCGATCTACGACGCCTTGGCGCGAATGACCCAGAGCTGGTCGATGCGCGTGCCGCTGATCGACGGCCAGGGCAATTTCGGATCGATGGACCCCGATCCGCCGGCAGCGATGCGCTACACCGAGGCGCGGCTCGGCAAGGTCGCCAATTTCCTTCTCGGCGACATCGACAAGGACACCGTCACCTTCCAGCCCAATTACGACGCCAGCGAGAGCGAGCCGCAGGTCCTCCCCGCCCGCTTCCCCAACATTCTGGTCAACGGCGCGGGCGGAATTGCGGTCGGCATGGCGACCAACATCCCGCCGCACAACCTGGGCGAGGTCCTCGCCGCCTGCCGCGCCTACATCGCCGACCCGGCGGTCACCAGCGAAGGGCTGATGGAGCACGTCAAAGGCCCCGATTTCCCGACCGCCCCGCTGATCCTCGGAACCAGTGGAATCCGCAGCGCCTACACCACCGGCCGCGGTTCGATCATGATGCGAAGCCGCGCCCATATCGAGGACGGCCGCGGCGACCGCCAGTCGATCGTTCTGACCGCAATTCCGTTCCAGGTCGGCAAGTCGGGCCTGGTCGAGAAGATCGCCGAGGCCGCTAAGGACAAGCGCATCGAGGGCGTCAGCGATATCCGCGACGAATCCTCCCGCAAGGGCGTGCGCATCGTCATCGATCTGAAGCGCGACGCTACCCCCGACGTGGTGCTGAACCAATTGTGGCGCCACACGCCGGCGCAAAGCTCGTTCCCCGCCAACATGCTCGCCATTCGCGGCGGACGGCCGGAGACGCTGACCCTTCGCGACATCATCGAGAGCTTCGTCAAGTTCCGCGAGGAGGTCATTACCCGCCGCTCGAAGTTCGAGCTGATGAAGGCCCGCGAGCGGGCTCATTTGTTGCTCGGCTTGGTCGTCGCGGTCACCAACCTCGACGAGGTGGTCAAGCTGATCCGCGGCTCCTCAACCCCCGCCGAGGCGCGCGAGAAGCTGCTCCAGCGCGAATGGGCGAGCGATCAGATTCGGCCCTATATCCAGCTGGTCGAGGCGGTCGAACCGCAGGCCGCCGGCTCCTCCTACCGCCTGAGCGAGGCGCAGGTCCGCGCCATCCTCGAGCTTCGCCTTCACCGCCTGACCGCGCTGGGCCGCGACGAGATCGGCGGCGAGCTGGCCGAGCTGGCGACGACCATCGCCGAGCTGCTCGACATCCTCGGCAATCGCGCGCGCCTCTATGAAGTGATGCTCGAGGAGTTCGATGCGGTCGAGGCGGAGTTCGCGACCCCGCGCGTGGCGGAGATCGCCGCCGCGGTCGATGGAATCGACGACGAGGATTTGATCGAGGTCGAGGACATGGTCGTCGCGGTGACCATGACCGGCTACATCAAGCGGACGCCTCTGGCCCTGTTCCGCGAGCAGAAGCGCGGCGGCAAGGGCCGCTCGGGCATGAGCACCAAGGACGAGGACATCGTCACCGAGCTGTTCGTCACGTCGACCCACAATCCGGTGCTGTTCTTTACCAACATCGGCCGAGTCTACCGGATGAAGGTGTGGCGGCTGCCCGAAGGCGGGCCAACCGCAAAGGGGCGGCCAATGGTCAACATCCTGCCGCTCGCGGCGGGCGAAACCGTGACCACCGTACTTCCGCTACCCCAGGACGAAGCCGAGTGGGCAAACCTCCACATCATGTTCGCCACCGCCCGCGGGACGGTCCGGCGCAACAGCATGGACGCATTCACCAACGTCCCCTCCAACGGCAAGATCGCGATGAAGTTCGGGGCGTCGGACGACGGCGAGGAAGAGGATACGCTCGACCGGCTGATCGGGGTCGAGCTGTTGACCGAGCAGGACGACGTGTTGCTGGCGACCCGGGGCGGCAAGGCGATCCGCTTCGAATCGACCGTGGTCCGCGAATTCCAGAGCCGCGCCTCCATGGGCGTTCGCGGAATCCGGCTTCAAGACGGGGACGAAGTCATCTCGATGTCGATCCTTCGCCGGGTCGGCACCACCGCCGAGGAGCGCGAGGCCTATCTCAAATGCCCGGCCTGGCGCGAAAAGGACACCGAGTGCACGCTTGATCCAGACCGCTATGCGGAAATCGCGGAGAAGGAGCAGTTCCTGCTGACGATCACCGAAAACGGCTACGGCAAGCGCTCGAGCACCTACGAATACCGCCGCACCAATCGCGGCGGCCAGGGGATCATCAACATCGTCACCTCCGACCGCAACGGCGGCGTCGTCGCCAGCTTCCCGGTCCGCCAGGGCGAGCAGCTGATGCTGGTCACCGATCAGGGCAAGATGATCCGCACCACCGTCGGCGACATTCGAATCGCCGGACGCAACACACAGGGCGTGACGATCTTCAACGTCGCCGAAAACGAGCGCGTGGTGTCGGTCGCCCGGATCGACGAGAGCGAAGAGGAAGACATCGAGCTCGAGACGGACGGGGAAGTCGCTCCGGATCCCGGCGCGACGATTGGAGAGGATCTTGCGTCCGGAGACGACGCCTAGGACGGAACGCGCGCATCGCGGAGCGCGTTGGATTGGCTATATAGTTCACCCGTGAAGGAGACTCCGATGCCGCTTCCCAACAATGCCCTCGTCCTCGTCACCGACGGCCGCAAGACCCTGTTCTTCCGCAACGAAGGTGACCAGAACCAGATCGATCTGAGGACCGAGGCGCATGACGAGCGCGAGGACGCCAAGGACAGCGACATGAAGACCGACGGGCCGGGCGCGATCGGCCAGTCGGCGGGCAACAGCGGGCGGGTCGCCTATGAGGAAACTGACTTCCACCAGCTGGAGGAAGACCGCTGGGCCCACAGCGCCGCGGACGACGTCAACAAGCGTGCGCTCGCCAATGATTTCGAGGCGCTGGTGATCGTCGCCCCGCCCAAGACACTGGGCGAGCTCAGGAAGAAGCTGCACAAGGAAGCCGAGCGGCGGGTGGTGTGTGAGATTCCCAAGGAGATGACCGGCCGCCCCATCCCCGACATCGAAGCGCTGATCGTGTCGGAGACTGCCGCCGAAGCCCCTGCCGAAGTCTAGGGGTAGAGGTCGACGATCTCGGCGCCGGCCAGCGCAGCCTTCCACAGAAGGGACCGATGGCAGCCGCCGGGATCGCGCTCGTAGCATAGCAAGGCGCTCGGTCGCTCGGCGGCCAGCGCCTTCATTTCTTCCGCTGCGACAATTGCTTCGGGCAGGTCGAGCTGCGCGGCGTAAATCGATTCCAGCCGCTCCTGCTGCCCGGCCCGCGCCGCTGCCCTCCCCTCTGCCGGCGTGCCGAGCGCGCGCAAGTGGACATAGTCGATTCCGGCCTCGGCGAGGGCCCCCTTGAGCGGAGTCTTGGAAAAGCCGGGACGGCGCGACAGCGGCAGCGCGCGGACGTCGATCACCCGCTCGACTCTGGCCGAGCGCAGCGCCGCGACGAACTCGTCCATCGTCGCGCCTTCATAGCCAATGGTGTACAGCTTCATGGACTTGCACATGGGGAGCGTTTAGCCCGCGCTCAATGGCGCACGACCTTCACATCATCGGCGGCGGATTGGCCGGTTCGGAAGCGGCGTGGCAGGCGGCCGAGGCCGGGCTCACCGTTCGCCTGAGCGAAATGCGCGGTGGCGGCGACAACACGCCGGCGCACGAGAGTGACCGGCTGGCGGAAATGGTCTGCTCGAACAGCTTCCGCTCCGACGACGCTGACAACAATGCCGTCGGCCTGCTCCACCAGGAGATGCGCCGGCTGGACTCGCTGATCATGGCCTGCGCCGACGCGCACCGCGTTCCGGCCGGCTCGGCGCTGGCGGTCGACCGCGAGAGCTTCGCCGCCGAGGTCACGGCGCGCATCGCCGCCCATCCCAACATCGTCGTCGTTCGCGAACGGGTCGACGAGCTTGCGGACTCGGGCCTGACGATCGTCGCCACCGGTCCGCTCACCGCGCCAGGACTGGCCGACTCCATCGCGCGCAGGACGGCCACCGGCGCCCTCGCCTTCTTCGACGCCATCGCCCCCATCGTCCACCGCGACAGCATCGACATGTCTATCTGCTGGATGCAGTCGCGTTGGGACAAGGATCCCCTCGGCTCAGGCGGCAAGGACTATATCAACTGTCCGATGGACAAGGCGCAGTACGAGGCGTTCGTGGCTGCGCTCAACGCCGGCGAGAAGACCGAGTTCAAGGAGTGGGAGAAAGACACGCCCTACTTCGAGGGCTGCATGCCGATCGAGGTGATGGCGCAGCGCGGCGTCGACACGCTTCGCTACGGGCCGATGAAGGGCGTCGGGCTCGACGATCCCCACACTGCTTCGCCCGAATACCCTTCCGGCCGTTGGCCGCACGCCGTCGTCCAACTTCGCCAGGACAATGCGCTCGGAACCTTGTGGAACATGGTCGGCTTTCAGACCAAGCTCAAGCATGGCGAGCAAGTGCGCATCTTCCGCACCATCCCTGGCCTTGAGAATGCAGAATTCGCGCGGCTTGGCGGGATCCACCGCAACAGCTTCATCAAATCGCCGGTGCTGCTTGACCATGAGCTGCGGCTGAAAGCGATGCCCAACATCCGCTTCGCCGGCCAGATCACCGGCTGCGAGGGCTATGTCGAAAGCGCCGCCATCGGGCTATTGGCCGCGCGCTTCGCCGCCGCCGAGCGCAACGGGCGCACCCTTCCCCCGCCGCCCCCGGAGACAGCGCTCGGCGCACTGCTGGCGCACATCACCGGCGGCGCCGTCGCCGACACCTACCAGCCGATGAACATTAATTTCGGCCTGATGCCCCCGCTCGAGGGGCCGAAATCGAAGAAGGCCGACCGCAAGCGGGCCTATACCGATCGTGCGCGCCGCGCCTTCGCGTCATGGGTCGGCGAAGCAATGGCGGACGACGCAAATGGAGCCGTCCTGGCCTATAGCGAGTAGCCGAAGCGCTCGATCAGCTTGCGGTCGGCCTCGGCAACCTCCTGCGCCAACTCCGCATCGTAATAATCCGCGACCGGCCCGTGCTTCGAAACATTCAAATCCGGAACTTCGTCGAGGAAGCGCTCGATGCCCGGATTGGGCAGATGGCCAACCTCGGCCAGGGCCTCGCGCAGGTCGTTACGCAAATTCTCGGCCTGGAGAATCCTCGGGGACACCGTGCCTTCGTACAGGCGCTCGAACAGGAACGAGTAGAAGCCGACCTCGCGCGATCGAATTTCGCCGACGCAATTGCGGGTGAGGTTCAGTCCCCCGCGTTGGAAGTCCTCGGGGAACCCTTCCTCGAGCGCGCGCAGGCGCGGTTCGTCGCGCCACAGGTTGATGAGATTGGAGATCGTCTCCTTGAAACCGAGGGTCGCGCGATCGGAGCAGACCAGGAACAGGAGGTTGCGTTCGGTGAGGCCGAGCTGGAAGTAATACCAGCTGACATAATAGGCCCATGGGCTTCGGACCGTGCCGATCACCGGCAGATCGCGAAACTCGGCTGGCACCATGCGATAGGGCAAATGATAGCCGACCGGCCGGGCTCCCGGCACGCAGTTCTTCAGCAACATGTTCACGAACGTCCCGCCGCTCTTGTGGAGATGCAGGAACAGGAATTTGTCGGTGACGATCACGCGACAGCCGCTAGCATCGGCTATCTGGGGCGTCCACCGACTGCCCAGCCCCTAGCCGCTGGCCGGGATTTGATTTGCGTGATGTGGCACGAATTCCTAGATTGCCTGCGATTGGCGCGACCCGCGCGCAGAAAATCCCGGAGCGCGTTTTTCCATGCATTTTGACGGGGAATTCCGGCACGTCGGATCAGCCGATCCCACTCCTCTTCGACAGGCGGTTGAGGCGATGGGCGACGAGATCTGGCTGGAATATGTCCGCCGCCAAGAACGTTTCGAGGCGCATCGCAAGACCCATACGGTGCCACTCATCTACGACGAGGACATGCGGCACGAGAACCCGACGGTGTGGCCGCGGTTCGAGGCGCTTGAACCGTCGATTCAGCCATTCATGGATCTCATTCGCGAAGCCAATTCGGATCGGGTCACGCCCGGCCGTGATCCGTATTTTATTCGCGCGATCCTGACCATGCTGGCACCGAAGTCCGCCATCCTGCCGCACCGCGACAAGGGATATTCGCTCTTTCGGTCACATCGCTACCATATCGCGCTGAAAACCAACGAGAAGGTAGACTTCGGGATCAACCAGAAGGTGCAGCACTTCGCGGCCGGCGAAATCTGGGAAATCAACAATCGCGCCTTTCACGCCGTTCGAAACATGAGTGACGAGCCGCGCACCCACCTGATCCTCGATTATGTCGTCCCGGGCGAACAGATCGACGATCCCGACGCAGGTCGCATTACCGCCTAGAGCTGGACCGTCCCCGAAATCGCCTCGGTCATTCCGATCACGCGATTGCGAATTTCGGGGAGGATTGTTTCCGGCAATTGTTCGGAGACCGTTTCGCGGGCCTCGAAATAGCTGGCGCTGACCCGCACCAATTCCATCGACCAGCTGGGAAAGCTGCGGTGCTCGACGCTCCGCTCGTCGCGGATCTCGAAGCCATGATGGCGCGGATCGCGCCGCAGCCGCTCGACCAGGTCCTCGATCGCCTCCGGCGCGCCCTCGACAATCTGCAGAAAGTGCGTGCCGTTGAAGATCAGCAGGCCCGTGATCCCCTCTAGGGCATTCACTTCACGGGCTGTGCGGTGGATCTCTTCGAGGTCTCCAGCCTCGAGATCGATGCTGGCGCGGCTGGTATAGGTCAGGGATTTCAACGACATCGACCCGACCTAGCAGATCGGCGAAGATTGACTAGCCGCAGCTACAAGCCGGCTTCGCCTTGCGCTTGGGCGCGGTTGTGGCGAACTCGGCGGCGCTCAGGACCTTGTTCTTGTCGGCGTCGGCACCCTCGAACTTGTCGATTGTCTTGACCGCCCATTCCTCGAAACTCAGTTTGCCGTCGCCGTTGACGTCGAGCTTGGCGAACGGCTTGCGCCTAGGCTCGACCAGTTCGGCGA
This sequence comes from Sphingomicrobium sp., assembly GCA_035710225.1. Taxonomy (GTDB): domain Bacteria; phylum Pseudomonadota; class Alphaproteobacteria; order Sphingomonadales; family Sphingomonadaceae; genus Sphingomicrobium. Next base: position 5,164 of record DASTDT010000041.1, on the reverse strand, counting down.
GGGTGATCCTCCCGTCATCGTCCTTGTCCGCGCGCCCGAAGCGCTTCTCTTCCTTGCTCTTCGGGTCGGCCGAGGGCGCCTGAGGGATCGGCGCGAGCGCCTGTCCCGGCTGGATCGCGACCATCGGCGGCGGAGCCGCGGTCAGCACTTCGGGCTGCTGGGCGCGGCCCTGCCAGATGAAGAAGATTCCGGTGACGAGCAGAAGCGCGGCGGCAGCGCCGGCGAGGAAACGGGGCATGCACTCCTCCCCTGGAGAAGCGATCCGGCCCGCGTTGCTTAGCAAGCGGTATGCGGATTAGGCAATCGTCCCGGTCAATCGATGAGCAAGCAGCGCCGCCGCTCGCGCGGGGGTCGCTTCCGGCTCGAGCTCCTCGCCCCGCCGCAGGTCGCGCTCGGAGAGCCTTGCAAGCGCGGTCAGAGGACGCAGGGGTTTTGCGAACCGGTGTCCCGTCAAACGGGCGCTTGGTTCGGCGCGGGCAGCCATGAGCCCAAGACGGTGAACCCGAGCGAGGGCATAACGGCCGCCGGCTTGCTCAAGCCTCGGGTCAGTGGCGGCGAGCAATGTCGCCGCACAGTGGAACATGGCTGCCCCCGCGGATTCGATGGCGGCCATGTCGGGCGCCTCCTCGAACAGCGTGGCGTAACCTTCGGCGATGCTGGACAATTGCTTCCCGCTTACACCGTTCGACAGCAACTGCTGAGCGCATGCCTGAAGCCTCGGCTCGGGCGGCGGCGGCGCGTGGTCCAGCCGCTCGAGCGCGTCGCGCCACCACGCCAACCGTACCGCGCCCAGCGCCGGCTGGGTCGATGTCCCGACCACATCGAGCAGCGCGTCCTCGATTTCGAACAGCGCATCGAATGCCGGCCGCAACTCGACCGGCCAATAGAGCCGCACGAGATCGCGGTCGGTCAGCTCGCCCCTGGCGCTAACGGTAGCAGACCGCCTTGGCCGCCTTGACCACGTCGTCGGCCTTGATCAGCGCGAGCTTCTCGAGATTGGCGGCATAGGGCAGCGGCACGTCGACGTTGGTCACGCGGGCGACCGGCGCATCCAGGTCGTCGAAGCCTTGCTCCATGCACAGCGCGATGATCTCGCTGGCGATCGAGCAAGTCGGCCAGCCCTCTTCGACCACCACCATGCGGTTGGTTTTCGACAATGACGTCAGAACTGCCTCGGTATCGAGCGGGCGCAGCGTCCTCAAATCGATGACCTCCGCCTCGATTCCCTCACCGGCGAGAGTCTCGGCGGCCTGAAGCGCCACTCCGACCCCGATTGAGTAGCTCACCAGCGTGACGTCCTTGCCCTCGCGCATGGTGCGCGCCTTCCCGATTGGAAGCACCCAGTCCTCGACCTGCGGGACGTCGAAGCTTTGCCCGTAGAGCAGTTCGTTCTCGAGGAAGACGACCGGGTCCTCGCTTCGGATGGCCGCCTTGAGAAGCCCCTTTGCGTCCGCAGAATCATAAGGCGCGATCACAACCAGGCCCGGCACAGACGCGTACCAAGGGGCGTAATTCTGGCTGTGCTGAGCGCCGACCCGGCTCGCCGCGCCATTAGGGCCGCGGAACACGATCGGGCAGCGCATCTGGCCGCCCGACATGTAGTTGGTCTTGGCCGCCGAGTTGATGATGTGGTCGATCGCCTGCATCGCGAAATTGAAGGTCATGAACTCGACGATGGGCTTGAGCCCACCCATCGCCGCTCCCGAGCCGAGACCGGCAAAGCCATATTCGGTGATCGGCGTGTCGACCACGCGGCGCGGACCGAACTCGTCGAGCAGGCCCTGGGTCACCTTGTAGGCGCCCTGGTATTGCGCAACTTCCTCGCCGAGCACGAACACGCGCTCGTCCTTACGCATCTCCTCGGCCATCGCATCGCGCAGCGCCTCGCGGACCGTGGTCGACGTCATCGCCGTGCCGGCGGGAACGTCCGGATCGGCCGCAACCCGCGGCGTTAGCTGGACGGTGCCCGTATCGGCCTTCGGCGCAGCAGTCGGCTCGGTCTGCTGGTCCGACGGCTTCTGGACCACCTCAGGCTCAGCGGGGGGCGAAGAAGCTTCGGCGCCCTCACCGCCCATCAGCGCGATCACGGTTCCGACCTTGACCCCGTCGGTACCCTCCGGGACGACGATCTTGCTGATCGTACCCTCGTCGACCGCCTCGAACTCCATCGTCGCCTTGTCGGTCTCGATCTCGGCGAGGATATCGCCGGAGGAGACGTTGTCGCCCTCCTTGACCAGCCACTTGGCGAGCGTGCCCTCTTCCATCGTCGGCGAAAGCGCCGGCATCTTGAGCTCGATGCCCATCAATAGGCCTCCACCAGAACGTCGGTGAACAATTCAGCGGGCTCCGGCTCCGGCGCCTCTTCAGCAAACTTGGCAGCTTCGACGACGATATCCTTGATTTCCTTGTCGATTGCCTTCAGCTCGTCCTCCCCGACCCCGGCCGTGCCAAGTTCCGCCTTCAAGCGCTCGATCGGGTCCTTCTGCTCGCGGTAGCCTTGTACTTCCTCGCGCGTCCGATATTTGGCCGGATCGCTCATCGAATGGCCGCGGTAGCGATAGGTGAGAAGCTCGAGGATGAGCGGCCCCTTCCCGGCCTGGGTCCAGGCCATCGCTTCCTCGGCCGCTCCGCGCACCGCCAGGACGTCCATGCCGTCAACCTGAATGCCTGGTATCCTGAAGCTTTCACCGCGCTTGTAGAAATCGGGCTCCGACGCCGAGCGCTCGACGCTCGTCCCCATGGCATATTTGTTGTTCTCGATGGCGTAGATCACCGGCAGGTCCCACAGCTTGGCCATGTTGAAGCTCTCGTAGACCTGGCCCTGGTTAGCGGCGCCGTCGCCGAAGTAGGCGAGGCACGTTCCTCCGTCCTCGCTGTACTTGTGCTTGAACGCGAGGCCGGTGCCGAGCGCGACCTGCGCGCCGACGATGCCGTGCCCGCCGTAGAAGCCGTGCTCGACGCTGAACATGTGCATCGAACCGCCCTTGCCCTTGGAGATCCCTGCGGCGCGGCCGGTCAGTTCGGCCATGATCACTTTGGGGTCGATCCCGTAGGCGAGCATGTGGCCGTGGTCCCGGTAGCCGGTGATGACGCTGTCGCGGCCGACCTTCATCGCGCTCTGCAGGCCGACGGCGACCGCTTCTTGGCCGATGTAGAGGTGGCAGAAGCCGCCGATCAGGCCGAGGCCATAGAGCTGCCCGGCGCGCTCCTCGAAACGGCGGATGAGCAGCATCTGCTTGTAGAAGTCGAGAAGCTCGGCCTTGCTTGCCTCGTAGCGCTTCGGCTCGCCGGGCCGCTCTCGGTTTGGAATGCTCGCCGCCGCGGGCGCGGCCTTACGGGCGGACTTCGCCACAATCTTCTCCACTGTCGTTCGGCTGGCGCTATAGGAGCGGCAAGCGGTTCAGGGCAATGCCGTAGCGTCGCCCTATTCGAGCGGAATGATGACCTCGTCGGTGCGGACCAGCCCGAGATCGCGGCGAATGAGCTCCTCGCCGAGGTCCGGATCGGCCTTCTTCGGATTGAGCAGGGCCGAACGATGGCGAAGCGAATCCCGCTCGGCCTCAAGCTTGGCCAGCTCGGCCCGGCGCTCGCCGAGGTCGCGATTATAGCCGCCCCACGCGAGCAGCCCGTTGGGCCCGGCGATGGCATGGCCGCCGAACGTGCCGACGATGATCAGCGCCAGCGCCGGCAGCGCCGCGCGGCGGATCATCCCCAAGCTCTTGGTGGCCCCTCCCATAAAGGGACAGAATCAGATTCGCGTAACGGAATCAAGCGGTTTCGCGGGTTTGTGACACTTTCACCGCCGAACGGCCCGCATAGCGCGCCATATCGCCCAATTCCTCCTCGATGCGCAGCAGCTGGTTGTACTTGGCGGTGCGGTCGCTGCGGGCCAGGCTGCCGGTCTTGATCTGGCCGCAGCCGAGCGCGACGGCGAGGTCGGCGATGGTCGAATCCTCCGTCTCGCCGGAGCGGTGCGACATCACCGCGGTATAGCCGCTGGTCTGCGCCAGCCGGACCGCGGCAATGGTTTCGCTCAGCGTGCCGATCTGGTTGACCTTGACGAGGATCGAGTTGGCGATCCCGTCGGCGATGCCCTGTGCCAGCCGCTTCTCGCTGGTGACGAAAAGATCGTCACCGACAAGCTGAACCTTGCCGCCGAGCCGCTCGCTGAGCGCCTTCCAGCCGGCCATGTCGTCCTCGCCCATGCCGTCCTCGATCGAATTGATCGGATAGGCCCCGACCAGGTCGGCGAGGAAATCGACGTTCTGCGCCGGCGACAGGGTCTTGCCCTCGCCCGTCATGGCATAGGCGCCGTCTTTGAAATATTCGCTGGCCGCGCAATCGAGCGCGATCATGACGTCGCCGCCGAGCCTGTATCCGGCCGCTCCGACCGCCTCGCCGATGACATCGAGCGCCTCGCGGGCCGAGCGCAGGTTCGGCGCGAATCCGCCCTCGTCGCCAACCGCCGTGCTGAGACCGCGGGACGTCAGCCCGCCTTTCAGCGCGTGGAAGATCTCGGCCCCGCAGCGAAGCGCTTCCGAAAAGCTGTCGGCGCCGACCGGCATGACCATGAATTCCTGGAAGTCGATGCCGTTGTCGGCATGCGCCCCGCCGTTGAGGATGTTCATCATCGGCACCGGCAGCAGCGTGGCGCCGACCCCGCCGACATAGCGGTAAAGCGGAAGACCGCGCGCCTCGGCCGCGGCCTTCGCGACCGCCAGGCTGACGCCGAGAATGGCGTTGGCGCCGAGCTTGCCCTTGTTGTCGCTGCCATCGAGGCTGATCATTACAGAGTCGATTTCGGCCTGGTCCTCGGCCTCATAGCCCAGCACCGCGTCGGCGATCGGCCCGTTGACCGAGGCCACCGCTCTGCCGACGCCCTTCCCGCCCCAGCGGCTCTTGTCGCCATCGCGCAGCTCGACCGCTTCATGCGCCCCGGTCGACGCCCCCGACGGCACCGCCGCCCGGCCCATGGTGCCGGACTCCAGCAGGACGTCGCATTCGACGGTGGGGTTGCCGCGCGAGTCGAGGATTTCGCGGCCGACGAGGTCAACGATGGCACTCATTGTTGTTTCTTCCTAGGTTCGTGTCTGCGATAAATTCCTTGAACGCAGAGGGCGCAAAGGATGCGCAGAGGGCGCAGAGAAGACACATCAATGTCTTC
>DASTDT010000040.1:0-5684 GCA_035710225.1 Sphingomicrobium sp. | reverse complement strand
GACATCGTCGGCAACAGCTGCGGCTCCGACAAGGTCTGCAACGACAAGACCGTTCGCGTCTTTTCGGAAGGGCCGCGCTGGCAGGGCCGCGAGGAGCTTGCGCCGCAGATCCGAAGCCTCGGCGGAGAAAATGATTCGCCGTCGCGCAATTTGTCGCGGTTCCTCGACAGCCTTGCCCAGGCCCTGCCGATCGACCTCGACGTCATGCAGGTTTGGCGCAACGACCGCTTCGGCCGTGGCGGCGACCATACCGAATTCTTGAACGCCGGCTTCCCCGCCGTGCGCTTTTCGGTGGCGGTCGAGGATTACGACCACCAGCATCAGGATCTGCGGGTCGAGAACGGCGTCAAATATGGCGACACCATCGACGAGATGGACTTCGCTTATCTCGAGAAGGTGACCAAGCTGAACGTCGCCGCTTTGGCCTCCATCGCCAGCGCACCGCCGCCGCCCGAAGCCAAGGCCGAAGGCGCGGTCTCGACCGACACGACGGTAAGCTGGAACCCGGTCGGCCCCGGTTTCGGATACGTCGTCCGCTGGCGTCCGACGGATTCGAACATCTGGACCAACGCGCACTACATCCCGCCCGGCAGCGGCGAGCAGGGCAACGGCTGCTTCCCCCACCCGCAGCCCGGGTCCGATGCGGCCAGTTCGGCGCTGCGCTGCGTCTTCGTGATGAAAGGCGTGCGCGTCGACGACTGGGTATTCGGCGTGTCCGCGGTCAGCCGCGACATGTGGGAAAGCCCGGTGGCCAGTGCCGTGCCCGGCGGCGCCTTCAAGCCTTACGTGGCCCCGCCGAAGCCTTGAGCCGACCTGTGCGTTGAGCCCCAAAGAGGAGCTCGCTTATGGCCGGTGGATGGACTCGCGACGGTGCGGTTCAGGATCAGATCGACGACACGGTGAAGGACGCCGTGCTTCGCGCCCGCGCGCTCACTCCGCAAGGCGAGAGCGCCGAGGAATGCGACGATTGCGGCGAGCCCATCCCAGCCAAGCGGCGCGCGGCGTTGCCCGGTGTGCGAACCTGCGTCGCCTGCCAGTCCCTGCGCGACAAGGCGGTCCAGCACTCGACCATCAACCGCCGCGGCTCGAAGGACAGCCAGCTTCGCTAAGGCATCGTCCGGCACTCCGGGGGGAACCAACATCGTTCTGGATTGCTTCGTGGCTGCGCTCCTCGCATTGACGGATCAGAATGCCCCGCAAACCACAGACCGGACTGCCGACCTCGAAGCAGATCCTGGAATTCATCGAGACCAGCGACCAGCCCGCCGGCAAGCGGGAGATCGCGCGCGCCTTCAACCTCAAGGGCAATGACAAGATCGCGCTCAAGGCGCTGCTCAGGGACATGGCCGACGAAGGCTTGATCGACTCGGCTCCCGGCCGCGCCTTCCACAAGCTTGGCGGGGTGCCCAAGGTGACCGTGCTGCGCGTCACCTCGGTCGACGACGGGGAAGTGTGGGCGACGCCCGAGCAATGGCATGCCGAGACTCCCGCGCCGAAGATTCGCATCCTCGAACGTGGGCGCCGTTCCGCGCTGGGCCTCAACGACCGGGTGCTGGCGCGCACCGAGGAGCGCGGAAAGGGCCATGTCGCCCACGTCATGAAGAAGCTCCAGCGCTCCGCCGACCTCGTGCTGGGCGTGGTCCGGCTCGAGGGCGAGCGCCATTTCCTGACACCCGTCGACAAACGAGAGCGGCGCGAGCTGCCGATTTCCGATTTGGGCGACGCCCAGCCCGGCGACCTCGTCCTGGCCGAGCCGTCCGGCCGGCCGCCGCGCGTGTCGGCGCGGGTCGATGCCATCCTCGGCGACCCGTTCGCGCCGCGCAGCTTCTCGCTCATCGCAATTCACAAGCACGGGCTTCGCGACGAATTCCCGGACTCGGTCATTGCCGAGGCCAATCGCGTCACGCACCTAAAGCTGGGTGAGCGCGAAGATCTCACCCATTTGCCGATCGTCGCCATCGATCCCGAGGACGCGCGCGACCATGACGACGCCATCTGGGCCAGCCCGCGCGACGATGGCGACGGCTGGGACGCGATTGTGGCGATCGCCGACGTCAGCTTTTACGTCCGGCCGGGAAGCGAGCTCGACAAGGAAGCGCGGGCCCGCGGCAACAGCGTCTATTTTCCCGACCGGGTCGTGCCGATGCTCCCGCACGAGCTGTCGAGCGATATGTGCTCGCTCAAGCAGGGCCAGCCCCGCGCCGCATTGGCCTGCCATCTCCACGTCGGGCGGGACGGAACGCTCAAGAGCTGGCGATTTACGCGTGCGAAGATTTGCGTTGCTGCAAACATTGCATACGAGAATGCACAGGCGGCGATGGATGCGGCCGGCGAGACGGTGACCGAGGTCGCCTCCTCGCCCTGCGCAATGCCGCCGCTCGAAAGCCCGGTCCCGCGCGAGCTGGTCGACCAGGCGCTCAAGCCGCTGTGGGCCTGTTGGCGGGCATTGCTCGCCGCGCGCGACAAGCGCGGACCGCTCGAGCTCGACCTGCCCGAGCGGCGGGTCGTGCTCGACGAAAAGGGCCGGATCCTGTCGGTCGCCCCGCGCGAGCGCCTCGACGCGCACCGGTTGGTCGAGGACTATATGATCGCCGCCAACGTCGCCGCGGCCAAGGCGCTCGAACGCAAGAAGGCCCCGGTCATGTACCGCGTCCACGAGGCGCCGGGCCGCGATAAGCTTCTGACTTTAAAGGACTATCTCGCCACCTTCGACCTCGAATTCACTCTCGGCCAGGTCATCCGCCCCGCCGTCTTTAACCGCATCATCGAGCGTATCGGCGAAGACCACGAAGCACGCCCCGAAATCATGCAGCAATTGCTGCGCACTCAGATGCAGGCGCGCTACTCGCCCGAGACGCTAGGTCATTTCGGCCTCAGCCTCGGCGCCTACGCCCATTTCACTTCGCCCATCCGCCGCTATGCCGACCTCCTCGTCCACCGCGCGCTGGTCGGCGCCTATCGGCTCGGGGAGGGCGGGCTGCCGGCCGAGGACGCCACCCGGTTCGAGGAAATGGGCGTTCACATTTCGGTGCTCGAACGGCGCGCGATGGAGGCCGAGCGCGATACCGTCGACCGCTATGTCGCGGCCTTCCTCGCCGATCGAGTCGGACAGATCCTGAAGTGCCGCATCACTGGAGTGCAGCCATTCGGCTTCTTCGCAACGGTCGAGGACCTCGGCGGCGACGGGCTGGTGCCGGCGGCGATCCTCGGCAACGAATATTTCCGCTACGACGAAAAGGCCCAGGCGCTGGTAGGTGAGCAGACTGGCGAAACCTTCCGAATGGGCCAGAAGCTGGAACTAAAGCTGGTCGAAGCCAATCCGGCGTCGGGCGCGCTTCGCTTCGAGCTTCCCGAAGGCCAGTTCGGGGGTCCCCCGCGCGAGCGCAAGGACCGCGTTCGGACCGGCAAGCCGGGTCCGCGCCGCGGCCGCCCGGCCAACGTCCGCCACCAGTCGAAGCGTCGCTGAAAGGGAAGGGCATGAAGCGGTTCAACATCGCCATCGTCTGCGGGTCGCTTCGCGGCGACAGCATCAACCGCAAGATCGCGCGCTCGATGTGCGCCATGGGCGGCGAGCGGCTCGACTGCCGGATCGTCGAGATCGGCGACCTGCCGCTCTTCAATCAGGACTTGGAGGCCGATCCGCCCGAGGCATGGCTGCGCTTTCGCCGCGAAATCGCCGAGGCGGACGGCGTTCTGATCGTCAGCCCCGAATATAATCGCTCGATCCCCGGCGCGATGAAGAACGCGCTCGACGTCGGCTCGCGGCCGTACGGCAAGAGCGTCTGGAACAAGAAGCCCGCGGCGATTGTCACCGCCTCGCCCGGCGCGATCGGCGGGTTCGGCGCCAACCATCATATCCGCCAGGCCTGCGTGTTTCTCGACATGCCGGTGATGCAGCATCCAGAGGCCTATCTCGGCCATGTCGGCGACGACAGCTTCGGCGCCGACGGATGCCTTAAAGACGGCCCGCTGAAGCAGCTGGTCGAAAAGCTCGCGGCGGCCTTCGCCGACTGGGTCGAGCTGATCGACAAGAACAAGGCCGAGTTGGCCTAGGTCACACTCTTTCGCTCGGCGAAGCGTGGCTGGCGCCATTCGCCGTTTGCCAGGACGTCGGCCAAAGTCTCGGCCGCCTGCGCCACCTCGGTGTAGCTGTTGTAAAGCGGAGCGAAACCGAACCGCATCAGGTCGGGCGGCCGAAAGTCGCCGATCACGCCGCGCTCGATCAGCGCCTGGATCACGGCATAGGCATTGGGGTGGGGAACGACGACATGGCTACCGCGCCCGGCACGGCCGCGCTGCCGCCCGAGGCTCAGTCCGCAGCGCCGTTCTACCGCGTCGATGAACAGGCGCGCGAGCGCGCTGCCCTTGGCCTCGACGTCCGCCATGCTCACCCCCTCGAACGTATCGAGGCCGGCCTCCAGCGCCGCCAGCGCCAGGATCGAGGGCGTGCCGGTCAGGAAGCGGTCGATGCCCGGCGCTGGCTCGTAGCCGGCGGCAAAGTCGAACGGCCGGGCGTGGCCCATCCAGCCCTGGATCGGCGAGCGCAGCCGCTCCTGCAGGTGCTCCGCGACAAACAGGAAAGCGGGTGCGCCGGGGCCGCCATTGAGGAACTTGTAACCGCACCCCACTGCCAGGTCGCAGCCCGAGCCGTCGAGGTCGACCTCAACCGCGCCCGCGCTGTGCGACAGGTCCCACAGGGAAAGGGCGCCGGCCGCGTGCGCCACCTGGTTGTAATGGCGCATGTCGAAGCGCCGCCCGCTTCGGTAATCGACGTGGCTGAGCATCAGCACGGTGACATTATCGCCGAGCAAGCCCTCGATCTCCCGCCAATCCCGGGCGATAAGCTCGACCTCCGGATTCAAGGCGGCGAGCCCCGCCGCGACATAGAGATCGGTCGGGAATTCGTCGTCACGGCTGACGATCCGGCTCCGCGAGCGATCGAGCGAGAGCGCTGCGCCGAGCGCCTTGAACAGGCAGATCGAAGTGGAGTCGGCGATGATCAGCTCGCTCGGCTTGGCTCCGACGATCGGCGCGAGCTTGGCCGCGATGCGCCGCGGCCAGTCGATCCAGCCATGGCTGTTCCAGCTGCCGATGAGGTCGATGCCCCATTGCTCTTCGGCCACCTGGCGCAAGCGTTCGGGCGCCGCGGCGGGCATTGCGCCCAGGCTGTTGCCGTCGAGGTAGACGATCCCCTCGGGCAGCCGGAACCGGGCGCGACAGTCGGCGAGGGGGTCAGCCGCGTCGAGCTGCGTCGGGGTCACAGCCTGGGCAGCGTCACGCCGCGCTGGCCCATATATTTGCCGGCGCGGTCCTTGTAGCTCGTCTCGCAGCGCTCGTTGCCCTTGAGGAACAGGAACTGGCACGCGCCCTCGTTGGCGTAGATTTTCGCGGGTAGCGGGGTGGTGTTCGAGAATTCCAGGGTGACGTGCCCCTCCCAGCCGGGCTCGAGCGGGGTGACGTTGACGATGATCCCGCACCGCGCATAGGTCGACTTTCCAAGGCAGATCACCAGCACGTCCTCCGGCACCCGGAAATATTCGACCGTCCGCGCCAGCGCGAAGCTGTTGGGCGGGATGACGCAGATATCGGTTTTGCGGTCGACGAAGCTGTTGGCGGCGAAATCCTTGGGATCGACGATCGCGCTGTCGACGTTGGTGAAGATCTTGAACTCGTCGGCGACCCGC
>DASTDT010000039.1:0-3532 GCA_035710225.1 Sphingomicrobium sp. | reverse complement strand
GCCGCCCATCCGGCTGCCCGATCCGGCGGCGACGATGATGGCGGTGACGTTTGGGTCGGCAGCTGGCATCGGCGGCGCCTTGCCCGCATCCGGCCCGTCCTGTAAAGGCGCGCCTTCCCATGCCCAAGCTGAAGCCCATCTCGGTCGGTCCGTTGACCATCGACGCGCCGGTCATCCTAGCGCCGATGACTGGCGTCACCGATTTGCCGTTCCGGAAGCTGGTCAAGCGCTACGGCGCCGGGCTGACGGTGAGCGAAATGATCGCCAGCCAGGCGATGATCCGCGAAACCCGCCAGTCGCTCCAGAAGGCCGCGTGGGATCCGAGCGAGGAGCCGGTGTCGCTCCAGCTCGCCGGCTGCACTCCGCTCGAGATGGGAGAGGCGGCCAAGCTCAACGAGCAGCGCGGCGCCGCGATCATCGACATCAACATGGGCTGCCCGGTCAAGAAGGTGGTGAATGGCGATGCCGGAAGCGCATTGATGCGCGATCTCAAGCTTGCTGCCCAAATCATTGAGTCAACGGTCAAATCAGTGTCGTTGCCGGTAACGCTCAAGATGCGCATGGGGTGGTGCCACGACAGTCTGAACGCCCCCGAGCTGGCGCGCATCGCCGAAGGTCTCGGTATCCGGATGATCACCGTCCACGGCCGGACCCGCAACCAGATGTACAAGGGTTCGGCCGACTGGGCGTTCGTGGCCCGGGTCAAGCAGGCCACCAACCTGCCGGTGATCGTCAACGGCGACATCTGCAGCCGTGCCGATGCCCGCCAAGCGCTCCTCCAGTCGGGCGCCGACGGCGTGATGATCGGCCGCGGCGCGTATGGCCGGCCGTGGCTGCTCGGTCAGGTCATAGCCGATCTTGCCGGCGGCGGCGACAAGCCCGACCCGTCAATGGACGAGCAACTGGCGGTGATCTGCGAGCAATATGAGACGATGCAATCGCTCTACGGGCGGCAAACGGGCGTCAATCTCGCCCGCAAGCATATCGGCTGGTACACCAAGGGGCTTTCGGGTTCCGCGGAATTCCGCAACAAGGTCAATCAGATAGACGATCCTCAGGTGGTGCTCGGAATGCTCCGCGACTTCTACGCGCCTTTTCTCGAACGCGCCGCGGCCTGAACGCTTCAACTGTGTTTTTCAGGCAACGCTTACGTGCTAGGGCGGGGCGATGGATGCCGCCACCAGCGAACCAGCGTTGAGCGAAAGCGGTCCCGGCTGGCTATCGCGCGAACGATCGAGCGGGCGGATCTACAAGGTGGCGACGGCAGTCCTCGCCGCCGTCCTGGCGATCATGATCACCGTCAGCGTAACGGTGCTGCTCGGCGGCAATGAGCCGCAGGATTTCCTGTCGCCGCCGCTGATCGCACTGTTGCTGGTCTCGATCCTAATCCCGGCGATTGCCTTGATGGTGCTGCTGTCGCGCCGGCTGGCGATGGCCCGGGCCGAGCAGCGCGGCCTGTCGGGCGGGCGCCTGCACACCCGCCTCGTCGCTTTGTTCTCGGTGGTTGCCGCAGTTCCGACCGTGATGGTCGCGATCTTCGCCTCTCTCTTGTTCCAGTCGGGACTGGAGTTCTGGTTCTCGGACCGGGCGCGCTCGATGATCGAAAACAGCGTCGAGCTCGGGCGGGCGACCTATGCCCGCGAAGTCGACCGGGTGGCGTCGCAGACGGTCGCGATGAACAAGGACCTTTCGGACGCGCTTTCCGAAGTGTCGATGAACGACCCCCGTTTCGCCAATTATCTGGCGGAACAGGTCGTCTACCGGGAATTGTCGGAAACCGTCCTCTTCACCCTCGGCCCCAACGGCGAGATCGACAGCCAGGCGCTGGTCAATCCCTATGACCGGCCCCTTCGGCGGATCATTTCCCCAAGCCATATCGGCCAACTCAAGACGCGCGATACGGTCGCCATCAGCGGCCCCGACCGCATCGGTTCGCTGATGCGGATGCGGGTGGGCGAGGGCCTGTATCTCTACACCGCCAAGGTGTTCGATCCGGACTTCCGCCAGACGATCGATCGAACGCGCGAGGTTCAGGCCACCTACCGCGACCTCCAGGAGCGCTCGCGGCTGTATCAGCTGCGCTTCAACGGCGCGCTGCTGCTCGGCGCGCTGGCGATCGTGGCGTTCGCCATCTTCTTCGCGCTCAAAATCGCTGACCGGCTGGTCCGTCCGGTCGGCGAACTGGTCGGTGCGGTCGGCCGCGTGGAGGAGGGTGACTTCTCGGTTCGGGTACCGGTCCACCAGCCGCGCGACGAAATCGCCATCCTCGCCTCGGCGTTCAACCGCATGACCGGGCGTCTCCAGGAACAGACCGGGGCGCTGGTCGCGGCCAACGAGCAGCTCGATACCCGCCGAGCATTCATCGAGGCGGTGCTGTCGAGCGTCACCGCCGGCGTGGTCGCGCTCGACGAGGACAATCGCGTGCTGCTCGTCAACCGTTCGGCGCAAACCCTGTTACGGCCCGACGGCGCGGACATCGAAGGGCAGCTTCTTGCCGACGTGTCGAGCGATCTCGCCGAATTCATGGGCGGGGAGGCGCGCGACGCCAATGTCGTCGTCGCTGCCGAAGGCGGACAGCGGACCCTGGCGGTCAAGCGCGTCCGCTATGCCGACGGGGCGGTGCTGACGTTCGACGACATCACCGACCAGTTGACCGACCAGCGCCGCGCCGCCTGGTCCGACATCGCCCGCCGGATCGCCCACGAAATCAAGAATCCGCTGACCCCGATCCAGCTCGCCGCCGAAAGGCTTCAGCGGCGCTACGGCGACGAGGTCAAGTCCGACCGTGAGACATTCGAGCGGCTGACCTCCACCATCGTTCGCCAGGTCGGGGACCTCAGGCGGATGGTCGACGAGTTCAGCAATTTCGCGCGCATGCCCAAGCCGGTGTTCCAGCAGGAGAACATCCATGAGATCGCCCGGGCGGCGCTGTTCCTGCATGAAGTGGCGCATCCCGGCATCGCCTTTTCGATCGACCCGCCGGCTGCCAAGATCCCGTTGGTCTGCGACCGCCGCCAGCTGAGCCAGGCGCTGACCAACGTCGTCAAGAACGCGGTCGAGGCGATCGAGGTGCGGCGCAATCGCGGCGAAAGCAATTTCGAGGGCGACCGGGTCGACGTTAAGGTCCGCCGCGACGGAGATCAGGTGGTCATCGAGGTGACCGATACCGGGGTCGGCCTGCCCGAGGATCGCGAGCGGCTGACCGAACCCTATATGACCACCCGCGTGCGCGGAACGGGGCTCGGCCTGGCGATCGTCAAGAAGATCGTCGAGGAACATTTGGGCGAGATCGCCTTTCTCGACAGGGTGGGGGGCGGAACGCACGTCAGGATCGCCTTCGACGCCGATCGTCTCGAATCGCTCGCCGATGACTTGTCACCCCCAAGCCCCGCGCAGGGGCGTCTCGCCGAGGACGGAGAATATGACGAAGAGGGACCGCTCTGATGGCGCTTGAGGTGCTGGTCGTCGACGATGAGGCCGACATTCGCGAGCTCGTTGCGGGCGTGCTCGAGGACGAGGGCTATACCGTCCG
>DASTDT010000038.1:0-7019 GCA_035710225.1 Sphingomicrobium sp. | reverse complement strand
ACCGGCGAAAGCTTCGACTATGGCCCGTGGCGGTTCGCGCCCGAATGGGAGGAGGAATTCGTCGCCGCCTACTTCGATCATGGCGGCCTCTATGCCTTCGGCCGCCAGCCCGAGGCGATCCACTGGGACGTGGCGCAGCTCGCCGGCGCATTGTCGCTGATTGGCGCGCGCGACGCGCTTGGCCCGGCGCTCGACCGCTGGCCGGCGCTGTTCGAGCGGGCGCTGGTCGCCGCGCTGCGCAACCGTCTCGGCGTGGAAGCGGTGGGCGCGGACGAGGACCTGCGGCTGGTCGGGGCGCTGCTCGCCGCGCTCCGCACGCGGTCGACGACCATCGACCGCTTGTTCTTCGACTGGCGCGGCGGGCGGGTCCCGGACGGGGAAGCCTACGCACCGGCGGAGTTCGCGACCCTCGCCACGCATCTCGAGGGACGCTCGCCGCTTCCGGGCGCGCTCGACCATCCCTATTGGTCGGATGCCGGGCCCTGTTCGATGCACATCGACGAGGTCGAGGCGATCTGGGCGCGCATCGCCGACCACGACGACTGGGCGCCGTTCGAGGCCAAGGTGGCGGCGATCCGGCGGATGGGCCAGGCTATGACCGATGGGGCCATGACGCCGCCTTGCGCTGACGCGGGCAAGGCTTCAAAGGAGCCGCCGAGCGGCCGCCCGGAGGATCAGTGAGCGACAGGATCATCTCGACCGAGCCGGCGACCGGCGACGAGATCTGGAGCGGCGAGACCGGCGATCCCGAAGCCGAAGTCGCCGCCGCCCGCGCCGCCTGGCCGGAATGGGCGGCGCACAGCCTCAGTTACCGGATCGAGGCGCTTCGCCGCTTCGCCAACGAGGTACGCGGGCGCGAGCAGGCCTTCGCCGACCTCATCGCCCGCGAAACCGGCAAGCCGTTCTGGGAAGCGCGAACCGAGATTGCCGCGGTCATCGCCAAGGTCGAGATTTCGGCCAATGCCTATCTCGAGCGCACGCCGACGCGAAAGCTCGAGGCGGCGCTCGGCAACAAGGTGGCGGTTCGCCACAAGCCGCATGGCGTGCTGGCGGTGCTCGGGCCCTATAATTTCCCGGCGCACCTTCCCAACGGGCACATCGTGCCGGCGCTCATTGCCGGCAATGCGGTGGTGTTCAAACCGTCCGAAAAGACGCCGGCGGTGGGGGCGATGCTGGTCGAATGCCTCCACGCGGCCGGCATTCCCGAGGGGGTCGTCCGGCTGCTGATCGGCGGTCCGGCCGAGGGCCAGGCGTTGGCCGCTCAGCCTGGCATCGACGGGCTTCTGTTCACTGGCTCCGCGCGCGCCGGGCTCGCGCTCCACAAGCAGTTCGCGGCCACCCCGCACAAGATTCTCGCGCTCGAGCTTGGCGGCAACAACCCGGTGGTCGCCTGGGACGTGACCGACTTCGAGGCGGCGGCGGCGATCATCGTCCAGTCGGCCTATCTCTCCGCCGGCCAGCGCTGCACCGCGGCCCGCCGGCTGATCGTCGAAGACGGCGCCGAGCAACCCCTGGTCGACGCGATCACCCGTTACATCGACCGCATCATCGTCGACCATCCCCACGCCGACCCGCAGCCGTTCATGGGTCCGCTGATCGACGCCGCCGCCGCCGACCATCTGCAGGACCGCTACATGGACCTGTTGATGAAAGGGGCGAGGCCGATCCGGCGGCTGGAGCGGCCGTGGGAGGAGCGACCTTACCTCACCGCCTCGCTGATCGACGTTACCGACGTTGCGGCGCGCGTTGACGAGGAGCTATTCGGGCCGGTACTGCAGATGATCCGGGTCAAGGACTTCGACGCGGCGATCGACGAGGCCAACGCCACGCGCTTCGGGCTCGCGGCCAGCCTGATCGGCGGCAGCCCGCAGATGTACGACAAATTTTGGGCAAATGTACGCGCCGGTGTGATCAACTGGAACAAGCCGACCACTGGCGCGCCGTCGAACGCGCCGTTCGGCGGCATCGGTCTATCCGGAAATCACCGCCCGAGCGCCTTCTACGCCGCCGATTATTGCGCCTATCCCGTCACCAGCAGCGAAAGCGAGGTCGCCCGAGTGGCGACCCTGCAGGGTCTTCGCGACCCGGTCGGCGAGTTCGCACCAGCAGCCAAGGCCTAGTTCGGCGAGCCTCCGGCCTGGATGGCGCTGGAATGGACCGGCATTCCTCCGGCCAGCGCGCCGGGCCGATCCCAGCCGTAGACATCGGCGAATGTTTCCATGCCGGCCGCACCGGGGACCATCGTCAGGTAAGTCGAGTAAACCGGCACGCCGCGCGGCAGCTGAAGGTGCTGCTCGGGCTCGGTCGAGGTCGCCACGACATCGCGACCGAACAACCAGGTGGCGAGGCGGCGGTAATCCTCGATCCTGATGCATCCGTTGCTCAAGGCCCGATTGGACCTGGTGAAATACTCCCTCATCGGCGTGTCGTGCAGGAAGATGCCTTCGCGATTGGGGAACGGAAACTTCATCTTGCCCATCGAGTTCTGGCCGCCCGGCTTCTGGCGAAGGATGACCTTGACGTTCCCGGCGGCAACCCCCTTCCAGTCGACCGATGTCGGCGACAGGACCTGCGGATGCTCGCTGAAGTCAGAAATGACTTCATAGTTCCGGCTCTTCATGTAGCCCGCCGGATCCTTCGCGATGGTCGGCGCGAACTTGCGGATGATGTGCGGCGGGACATGCCAATAGGGGTTGGCGATTGCGTAATGCATCGTGCTGGCGATGATCGGAGTCGGCAGGCCGAGCTTGTCGATGTCGCCGACGACGACCTTCATCGAGCCGACGGAGCGCCCGCCCTCCATCATGTGCAGGCGCTGCTCGGCGCCATTGACGAGGATATACTTGCCGTTGCCAGGCAGGATCCGCGCCCGCTCGAGGTTGAGCATTACGCGCTCTGAGGCGCGCCCAAGCGACGTCTGCTCGGCCAGCGCGGTCTCGCGCAACGCCGAATAATAAGGATTCACCGCCGAGACAGTCTGGACGTGCTGGGCGATCGACGGAGCCGCCGCGAGAAGCGCCATGATCCGATCCGCATGGCTTGGCTTCAAGGCCAGCGACGGATCGCCCCAGATGACGTTGGTGTTGGGCCGCTGAAGCGCCTGGACATAATCGACCCAGGCCGTCGTCAGCGCCCGCTCGGCGGTGTTGCGCGCAACCGCGTCGCCAGCTTGGGCGCGAAGCACCATGGCCTCGACCTGGGCGGCATATTGTGGACCCTGAGGGAAGCCGTCGATCTGGCCGCGGCGCAGGATCGCGAGCAGGTCGGCGACCGCTTGGTTGCCTCCGGCGGCGGAAAGCCACAGCGGCGCTTCGGAGCGGCGCTCGTGAAAATAATTGACTGCGGTCGCATTGGCCGAGCTCGGCAAGGCAAGAATCGGGGCCGGGCGAACGGGCACCGGCGGCGGCGCGGGCTGCTTCTTCTTCGCTTCGGCGGGCGCCGCAAAGAGCATCGCCGAGCCCAAGGCCGTCATCAGGATAGCAGAACCGCGCATCATCTCCCCTTCATCCCCGGCAGTCAGTCTCTCGAAGCTCGGCTTGTGCCGGAAATGCCGTGCCTCATCAATCCCTTGCCGCCAACCGCGGCCGGCCTTTGAACTGGCCAAACCATGCGCCCGATAGCCTGATCTAGCTGAACCGCGGGCGAATGGCCGGTCGAGATCGGCGCGTCACCTGGTCTCGCCGAATGCCGGAAAAATGCGGATTTTGCGCGCGTCTTGAGTCTTGCGGCGGGCTCCGCTCGGAAAGTTCGAACATGTTGCGCTTGAGCAACAACGCCTCAGCAAATGGCGCTGCGTCCTGATTAGGGTGATGCAGTTTCGGATTGACGCCGGTATGCCTGCTGCCAGAGTTCAGGCTCGAAATTCAAACGAAGGAGCAAGGAATGCGTAGGATTCTCCTGGGGGCAGCGGCAGTCTCCGCAGTGATGGCCGCTCCGGCTTATGCCCGCGATGGTTCGGGCTATGTCGGAATCGAAGGCGGCGTGATGTGGCCGCGCGACGCGGACGGTAACGCGTTCGTCGCTTTCACTGACACGATCGCCACCACCACATCGACGACCACCGTGGGTTCGCGCGTCGTGACGCCGGTCGATACACAATTTGAAGACTCGCTTGGACTCAACTACGACAATGGGCTCGATATCGACGCCGTCGCCGGATACGACTTCGGTTTCGTCCGCGCCGAGGTCGAGATCGGTTACAAGCGCGCCAAGGTCGACGATCTCGAAGTGTCGCAGGCGATGCTCGACTACCTCAACACGAGCATCTTCAACACGGGCTCCCCGATCACCGAGGCCAATGTCGCTGACGACGACCGTCTCGACGCCAAGATCCGCGTCTTTTCGGCGATGCTCAATGTCCTTGGCGACTTCAATGTCGGCGAGCGCCTCGCCCTCTACGCTGGCGGTGGCATCGGCCGCGCCCGGGTCAAGGGCTTCAGCGACGACGACAGCGCCTGGGCCTATCAGCTGATTGCCGGTGCACGCTACGCCGTGACCGACTGGCTCGATCTCGGCGTCAAGTATCGTTACTTCGAGACCGGTCGTGTCAGCCTTCAGGACAACACTCTGTCCGGCGGCGCCTATTCCGGTCCGAGCCGGATCGTCACCAACTTCCCGTTGGCGACCCCGGCGATCGTCCGCCAGCAGATCAGCGCCTCGCTCAGCCCGGAGTTCACCGACAAGTTCCGCTCGCACAGCCTGCTGGCGAGCCTGATCCTGAACTTCGGTGGCGTCGAAGCGGCTCCGCCGCCTCCTCCGCCCCCGCCGCCCCCGCCGCCTCCGCCGCCGCCTCCGGCGACGCAGACCTGCCCGGACGGTTCGGTGATCCTGGCGACCGAGGCCTGCCCGCCTCCGCCGCCGCCGCCGCCGCCGCCGCCGGAACCCGAGCGCGGCTAAAGCGAACGCTTGTCTAAAAGTTGGGCCGGTCACCTTCGGGTGGCCGGCCTTTCTTTTTGCAATCATCGAAGCGACCGCTGGCCTGCTGCCTCAAACGCAAATGAGGGCGCTGGGAGGGGGAACTTCCAGCGCCCTCATCCGCCCCACGCCCGCCGGTCCAGGGCGGGCGCTCCCCTATCGCTGTTCGGGCAAGAAAGCCTCGTCAGCGATATCGCTGAACTTGGTGATGCGGCTGTCGAACTTGAGGCGGATCTTGCCGGTCGCGCCGTGGCGCTGCTTGGCGATGATCACTTCGGCCTGCCCGTAGATGCGCTGCATCTCTTCCTGCCAGGCGGCGAAGTCGGGGTGGTCGTCGGCGGGCTGCTTCGAGGCGAGGTAATAATCGCCGCGGTAGATGAACCATACCATGTCGGCGTCCTGCTCGATCGAGCCGGACTCGCGCAAGTCGCTCAACTGCGGACGCTTGTCCTCGCGCTGCTCGACCGCACGGCTCAGCTGCGACAGCGCCATCACGGGCATGTCGAGTTCCTTGGCGAGCTGCTTCAGGCCGCGGCTGATCTCCGAGATCTCCTGAACCCGGTTGTCGGCCGAGCTGCCTTTGCCGGAGCCCTGCAGCAGCTGGAGGTAATCCACGACGATGAAGCCGATGCCTTTCTGCCGTTTCAGGCGCCGGGCGCGGGCGCGCAACGCGGCGATGGTCAGGCCGGGCGTGTCGTCAATGTAGAGCGGCAGGCTTTGCAGCTCGGCTGCGGCGCGAGCCAGGCTGCGGAACTCCTGCCGGCTGATCTTGCCCATTCGCAAATTCTCGGAGCTGATCCCCGACTCCTCGGCGAGAATTCGGGTCGCGAGCTGATCGGCCGACATTTCGAGGCTGAAAATGGCGGTCGGCGCACCGACCGACTTGGACGGATCGATGCCGTCCTCGACGTCGCGAACGAAGCGCCGCGCGGCGGAAAAAGCGATGTTGGTGCCCAGGGCCGATTTGCCCATGCCGGGACGACCCGCGACGATGATCAGGTCGCTCTTGTGCAACCCGCCGATCTTGCCGTTCAAAGAATCGAGGCCGGTGGTGATGCCGGACAGATGGCCGCCGCTGTTGAGCGCCTTCTCGGCCATTTCGACGGCGAGGCGCGTGGCTTCGCCGAAGCTTTTTGCCGCGCCCTCACCGCCGCCCTGCTCGGCAACCCGGTAAAGCTCGACCTCGGCGCGTTCGATCTGTTCGAGCGGGGCGACGTCCTCCGACGTGTCGAGCGCGCCTTCGACCATGTCGCGGCCAACTCCGACGAGGGCGCGAAGAAGCGCGAGGTCGTAGATCTGCCGTGCAAAGTCGCGGGCGCCGATCACCGCCGCGCCCGAGCCCGTCAATTGCGCCAGATACGACGCTCCGCCAACCTCCTTGATCGCCTCGTCTGCGTCGAACATCGGTTTGAGCGTGACCGGATTGGCGACCATGTTCTTGTCGGTCATGCGCAGGATCGAGTCGTAGATCCGACCGTGCAGCGGTTCGAAGAAATGTTCGGATCGAAGCTTGAGCTGGACGTCCTCGACCAGTCTGTTGTCGATCATCAGCGCACCCAGGAGCGCTGCCTCCGCCTCAATATTCCGGGGGAGCGACTGGGGCTCGGCGGGGGTATCCGCGGCGCCGGCGATTCGAACGATTTCGGCCATGGCCCTCCGCTTAGCCCTGCCCCACGCGCAAACAAGCATCAGCGAATTAGCACATCTGTGGATAGCGTGTGGAGCGCTTGCACTTTCACTTGCGACGGAGCGCCTGTTTGCCGCGCCGAGCCCGTCCACACAAAAAACATCAACGCGCAAATTGAAGCGCGCGGCGCCGGCGGCTAGCCAGTTTGCATGAGCATTCTATCCGACCGCTGGATTCGTGAGCAGGCCCAGTCCAACGGCATGATCGAGCCGTTCGTGGAAGCCCAGCGGCGCGAAGGCGTGATCAGCTACGGCCTGTCTTCCTATGGCTATGACGCGCGGGTCGCCGACGAGTTCAAGATCTTCACCAACGTCGACAGCGCGATCGTCGATCCCAAGGATTTCGCCGCCAACAGCTTCGTCGACCGCAAAACCGATATCTGCGTCATCCCGCCCAACAGCTTCGCGCTGGCGCGGAC
>DASTDT010000037.1:0-15654 GCA_035710225.1 Sphingomicrobium sp. | reverse complement strand
CGGATCCTCGACCCCGACGACTCCCTGTTCGAGCAGCTCGTCGCCCTGCTGTTCGCCGACCGCGGCCTAGTCATTCCGCCCGAGCCGCTGCGCTACTTGGTCCAGCGGGTCCATCGTGATTACTGGACAGCCGAGCGCGTGGTCGAGGCGATCGACCGTTTCGCGATTGCCGACCGCGCCCGGTTGACCATCCCTACGGTCAAGCGCGCCCTGCTCGACGCCGGGCTGATCGATTCCCGGGGCGCGGCATGACGGATGAGGCGCCGCCTCAGCCGCGATTCTTCAACCGGGAGCTGAGCTGGCTGGCGTTCAACCGCCGGGTGCTCGAGGAGGCGATCAATGCCGCCCATCCCTTGCTGGAGCGGCTTCGGTTCCTGTCGATCTGCGGGCTCAATCTCGACGAATTCTTCACCACCCGGGTGGCTGGCCTCAAGGCCCAGCAGTTGCGCGGGATGGAGGACTTGTCGCTCGACGGGCAAACCCCGACCCAGCAGCTCGAGGCGATTGCGCGCGAGGCCGATGCGCTGGTCGTCGCACAGCAGGCCGAATGGATGATCCTGCGGGAGCAGCTCGCCGACCACGGGCTGCAGGTGGTGGGTGCGGCCGAGCTTCTGCGCGGCGAGCGCGAATGGCTTGAAAACCATGTCCGCGAGCAGATCCTGCCGGTGCTGACCCCGCAGGCGATCGACCCGGCGCACCCGTTCCCGTTCATCCCCAGCGGCGGGTTCAGCCTGGTGTTCACGCTTCAGCGCGGGCGCAAGCAGGAAACGGTCATCGAACTGCTGATGATCCCGCCGATGCTGCCGCGGTTCGTCGCCTTGCCGCGGATCGGCAGCCGGTTCCGCTTCATTGCCATTGAAGCCGCGATCGAGGCCAACCTCGAGCTGGTTTTCCCCGGCTTCAAGCTGATTGCGTCGGGTGCATTTCGCCTCCTCCGCGACAGCGACATCGAGGTGGACGAGGAAGCCGAGGACCTGGTTCGTTACTTCCGCTCGGCCATCCAGCGCCGGCGGCGGGGGCGGGTGATCCGCCTCGAGTTCGATTCCGATACGCCGGCCGAACTCGAGACCCTGGTCCGCGAGGGCGTCCAGGCGGGCTCCGCGCTGATTGCCGAAAGCGGGGGCATTATCGGCGTCGCCGATTTACGCGAGTTGGTCGAGACCGACCTGCCGACGCTCAAGTTCGAGCCGTATAGCCCGCGCTTCCCGGAACGAATCGCCGAGCACGACGGCGATTTCTTCGCGGCGATCCGCGCCAAGGACTTCATCATCCACCACCCCTATGAAAGCTTCGAGGCGGTGGTCGGCTTCCTTCGGCAGGCGGCGGCGGACCCGGATGTAATCGCCATCAAGCAGACGCTGTATCGCGCCGGCAAGCAATCTGAAGTAATCGACGCCCTGGTCGCCGCGGCCGAAGCCGGCAAGTCGGTCACCGCCGTGGTCGAATTGAAGGCGCGCTTCGACGAGGAGCAGAATTTGTTGTGGGCGAGCCGGCTCGAGCGCGCCGGGGTGCAGGTGATCTACGGCTTCGTCGAGTGGAAGACCCATGCCAAGGTGTCGATGGTGGTTCGCCGCGAGGGCGCCGCGATCCGTACCTATTGTCACTTCGGGACCGGCAATTATCACCCGGCAACGGCGCGAATCTACACCGACCTGAGCTTCTTCACGGCCTCGCGCCGGGCGGCCCGGGACGCAGCCAAGCTGTTCAATCTGACCTCTGGCTATGTTCAGCCGCGTGGATTGGAACTGTTGACCTTGAGCCCGCAGAGCCTGCGCGACCGGATCCTCGCCCTCATCGATAACGAAATCGCCAATGCCCGAGCGGGTAAGCCGGCGGCGATCTGGGCCAAGATGAACAGCCTCGTCGACCGCTTCGTCATCGAGCGGCTGTACGAGGCGAGCTCGGCCGGCGTGTCGATCGACCTCATCGTGCGTGGAATCTGCTGCCTTCGCCCGGGTGTTGCCGGCCTGTCCGCCAACATTCGGGTCAAGTCGATCGTCGGCCGGTTCCTCGAGCACAGCCGCATATTCGTCTTCGCCAATGGCGAGCCCCTGCCGCATCGCCGGGCCCGCGTGTACATCAGCTCAGCCGACTGGATGGCGCGCAACTTCGACCGCCGGGTCGAATATATGATGCCGCTCGAGAACCCGACGGTCCACGCCCAGGTTCTCGACCAGGTGATGATCGCCAATCTGATCGATAATGAGCAAAGCTGGGAGCTGCTCGGCGACGGCAGCTATCGACGGCTGAAACCGGGCAAGCGCCGTTTCAACCTGCACCACTATTTCATGACCAACCCGTCGCTATCCGGACGAGGCCAGGCCTTGTCGGGCCGGGACGTGCCCAAGCTGAGCCTGTCACAGCGCGGCGGGGCCTGACCGTGGCCCGCGCGCTGGCCCCGACAGGGATCGTCGACATCGGCTCCAACTCGGTCCGTTTCGTGGTGTTCGCCGGGACGGAGCGGGTTCCCTCGACCTTGTTCAACGAAAAGATCTCGCCGGCGCTCGGCCGCGGCGTGCAGCGCGACGGGCGAATGGAAGACGAGGCGATGGAACGGGCGCTCGGAGCGCTGACCCGCTTCGCCGGGCTCGCCGCCGACATGAAGCTGGCGCGGCTTCACGTCGTCGCGACCGCGGCAGTGCGCGATGCGGCCAACGGTGCCGAATTTCTAGCCGCGATCCGCAAGATCGGCCTCAAGCCCAAGGTTCTGTCCGGGCCGGAGGAGGCCGAGCTGGCTGCCTTCGGGGTGCTGTCCGCAATCCCCGACGCCAAGGGCATCGTCGCCGATCTCGGCGGCGGCAGCCTCGAACTGGTGCGCGTGACGGACGGCGCGGTGGGCGCGCGCGTGTCGCTTCCGCTCGGCGTGTTCCGCGCCGGCGAGCTTGGGCGCGAAGCGCTGACGCGGCAGATCGCGGAGTCGACCGCCGATTTGTCATTTCCTTCCGGCGAGGCGCTCTATCTGGTTGGCGGCTCGTTCCGGGCGCTGGCCCGGCTCGACTTGGCCGATCTCGAGCATCCGCTGCCGATCATCCACCAGCATCGCATCGATCCTGAACGCTCGGAGGTTCTCGCCAAGCTGCTCAAGACCATGCCGGGCGAGGCGCTGCGCAAGATCACGCGTCTGAGTTCGGGGCGGATCGAAATCCTGCCGGCGGCGCGGATGGTGTTCGATGCCCTAGTCGACGTACTTCGTCCGAGCGCGGCGGTGGCATCGGCGTTCGGCCTTCGTGAAGGACTGCTGTTCCGCGATCTCAATCCCACCAAGCGCGCCGCCGACCCGCTGCTCGCCGCCGCGCTCGAAGTCGGCGAGATGCTTGGCCGCTTCGGCGACCACGGCGAGCTGATCGACCGCTGGATCGCGCCGCTATTCGCCGACGATCGGCCCGGCGAGGCGCGCATCCGGCGGACCGCCTGCCTGATGAGCGACGTCGCCTGGAACGCCCATCCCGATTACCGGGCGGAACGGGCGGTCGAAATGGCGCTTCACGGCAATTTCGTCGGCATCGATGCCCATGGCCGGGCGCTCCTCGGCCAGGCACTCAGCCATGTGTTCGGCAATGACTATCGATTGCCGCCCGGAATCGCGGCGTTGCTGGCCGACGACGAATCCGCGCGCGCGGCGGCATGGGGACGGGCAATCCGCCTTGCCCAGCGACTGTCGGGGGGAGCAGAGCTGGGACTTAAGCGCTCGACCCTGTCCATCGACGCCACTGAATTGCTGCTGGAAACCTCCGACCCGATCGACAGTGTCGGCGAGAGCTCGGCGAAGCGGTTCAATCAGCTGGCCTCGGCGCTTGGCCGGAAGGGACGGATCGTCGCCAAGACTAGCCGCAGTTGATCGCCTCCACCCGGCCGTTTTCGTCGAGCCGGACGTTCACCCGGTCTTCCCTATATTCCATCGTTGTGATCGTCCCCTTGGGCAGCCAGCGCAGGGTCCGCGCGCCCGACTCGGCCTTGATCCGCTGGCCGAGCTCGGTGCTCCTGGGCTGGCCTTTGTAGCGATTGAGCTGGACGGCAGTGCACATCGCACCCTCCGGATTGGCCGGCGGCAAGGGCCGGGCGGACGTGCTGCAGGCGGCGATCGCCAGCAGCGACAGGGGAATGAGGCCGAGGGCGGCCGATGGGATACTGGATTTGCCCAAGGGAGGAGACTCCTTTTGGGCGAAACGCCTGGGCCGGCTCAGGTTTCCGCCGCGGTGCGAGTCATTTTGAGGCGCCCGTCTTCGGTCGCGAACGCCAGCCTGCCCTCGACCAGGTCGAGTGCGTCGCGGCCGAATTGCTCGAACCTCCAGCCGCGCAGGATGGGCAGGCCGTCACGCACGCCCGCAGCCAGCGCCTCGAGGTCGTCCGAGCGGGCGATGAGCTTGGACGCGACTCCGGTTTCGCGGGAACGGATCTTGAGCAGCAGCTTCAACAGGTCGCTGACCAGCACCGCGTCCTTGGTCAGACCTGGCCGCTTGGGTCCACGATCGGGAATCTCGTCGGCGCCGAGCGGCTCGGCGGCGTTGAGCGCGTCCATCAGCCGGGCGCCGATGTCGTTGTTTCGCCATCCCTGCGACAGGCCGCGTACCCGGCCGAGGTCTTCCTGGGTCTTGGGCGGGTGGGCGGCGAGCTCGCCGAGCGTGTCGTCCTTGATGATCCGCCCGCGCGGCAGATTCTTGCTGCGTGCCTCGCGCTCGCGCCAGGCGGCGAGGGCCTTCAGCCGGCCAAGCAATTGCGGATTGCGGCCGGGGATCTTGAGGCGCTTCCATGCCTCCTCGGGAGCGAAGGCGAAGCTGGACGGGTCGGCGAGCCGTTCCATCTCCTCGTCGAGCCAGTCGCCGCGGCCGTTCTTGCGCAGCTTGTCGACCATCCGCGGGAAGATGGTGGCGAGGTGCGTGACGTCGGCGATGGCGTAGTCAATCTGCCTCTTGTCGAGCGGACGGCGCGACCAGTCGGTAAAGCGCGCGCCCTTGTCGAGGCTGTGGCCGAGCATCGATTCAACCAGCCCGGAATAGCCAACCTGCTCACCGAAGCCGAGCGCCATCGCCGCGATCTGGGTGTCGAACAAGGGCACCGGCACCTTGCCAGTGTAATTATGGACGATCTCCAGGTCTTGTCCGCCGGCGTGAAAGACCTTCAGCACGTTTTCGTTGTCGACGAGCAGGTCGAGCAAGGGCTTGAGGTCGATCCCCTCTGCCTTGGGGTCGATCGCCGCGGCCTCCTCCGTCGAGGCGATCTGGATCAGGCACAGATCCGGCCAATAGCTGTTCTCACGCATGAACTCGGTGTCAACGGCGACGAACGGCGCTACGGAGAGGCGTTCGACCAGCTCGGCGAGCTTGTCGCTGTCCGAAATCAGCTTGTGAATCTTCATGTTGGCCGGGCCATAGCGGCGCGCGCGGGTTGACAAAAGGGGAGTGGGCGGGAATTCGCCGCCCCAGCCTCCCTTAGGACCCCAAATGCATAGCTATCGCACCCATACTTGCGCCCAGTTGCGCGCCAGCGACACCGGCTCGACTGTCCGGCTGTCGGGCTGGATCCACCGCAAGCGCGACCATGGCGGGGTGCTGTTCGTCGACCTGCGCGACCATTTCGGGCTGACCCAGATCGTCGCCGCAGCCGGCAGTGAGGCGCTCACCACGCTCGATTCGCTGCGTGTCGAATCCGTCGTCACGATTACAGGCGACGTGGTCATGCGCGAGGGCGGAGCGGTGAATGCCAAGCTCGCGACCGGCGACATCGAGGTCATCGCCCGCGAAATCGAAGTGCAGTCGCGGGCCGACGAGCTGCCGATGCCGGTGGCGGGCGAGCAGGACTATCCCGAGGATATCCGGCTCAAGTATCGCTACCTCGATCTTCGCCGCGATCGCTTGCACGCCAACATCCTGCTCCGCTCCAAGGTCATCGCCTCGATCCGGCAGCGGATGATCGATCAGGGCTTTACCGAGTTCCAGACGCCGATCCTGACCGCGTCGAGCCCGGAAGGCGCGCGCGACTATCTGGTGCCGAGCCGGGTCCATCCCGGCAAGTTCTACGCGCTTCCCCAGGCGCCGCAGATGTTCAAGCAACTGCTGATGGTCGCCGGATTCGATCGCTACTTCCAGATCGCGCCTTGTTTTCGCGACGAGGATGCGCGGGCCGACCGCTCGCCGGGCGAGTTCTACCAGCTCGACTTCGAGATGAGCTTCGTCACCCAGGACGACGTGTTCGCAGCGATCGAGCCGGTTCTGTCCGGGGTGTTCGCCGAGTTCGCGGACGGCAAGCATGTCACCGCCGCGGGCGAATATCCGCGTATCCCGTACAAGGATGCGATGCTCAAATACGGCAGCGACAAGCCGGACCTCAGGAACCCGCTGATCGTCCACGATGTCGGTGATCACTTCCGCGGCTCGGGCTTCGGCCTGTTCGCCGGGCTGGTCGAGAAGGGGATGGTGGTGCGCGCCATCGCCGCGCCCGCCACCGCCGACAAGAGCCGCAAGTTCTTCGACGACATGAACGAGTGGGCGCGCGGCGAGGGGTTCGCGGGCCTTGGCTATGCCACGCGCAAGGCAGGCGAGTGGGGCGGCCCCATTGCCAAGAACCACGGCGCGGAAGGGATGGACCGGATCGCACAAGCGATGGGGCTAGGGCCCGACGACGGCATCTTCTTCGCCGCCGGCAAGGACGCGGAGGCAGCCAGGCTGGCCGGCCTCGCGCGCACCCGGATCGCCGAGCAGCTCGACCTCATCGAGAAGGACTCGTTCCGGTTCTGCTGGATCGTCGACTTCCCGATGTTCGAATATGACGAGGAGGCCAAGAAGGTCGACTTTAGCCACAACCCGTTCTCGATGCCGCAGGGCGGGATGGACGCGCTCGAGAAGAAGGATCCGCTCGATATCCTCGCCTGGCAGTATGACATCGTCTGCAACGGCGTGGAGTTGAGCTCGGGAGCGATCCGCAACCATCGCCCGGACATCATGTACAAGGCGTTCGAGATCGCCGGCTATTCGCGCGAGGAAGTCGACACCAGCTTCCCGGGGATGATCGGGGCGTTCAAATACGGCGCCCCGCCGCACGGCGGGTCGGCGCCCGGAATCGACCGCATCGTCATGCTGCTGGCCGACGAGCCCAATATCCGCGAGGTGATCGTGTTTCCGATGAATCAGAAGGCGGAAGACCTGATGATGAGCGCGCCGGCGCCGGTGACCGCCAGGCAGCTCAAGGAACTGAATATCCGACTGGTGGAGCAACCCGCGCCCAAGGCCGGGTCCTGACCCGAAGCGGGACTCGCGCGGCGGGGGGCTGATTGTCGGCGGGTTTTCTTTTCGTTAGCACCGCGTCGGTGTCGAGCGATTTAACTGAGGGCGGGCAGGGGCAGCTCATCGCCGGCCAGGGCGAAGCCGCGCTGGCCGAACTGCGCGAGCGGATTTCGCGCGCCCAGGTCCGGCAGGTCGCGGCGGGGGGACGCGCGATCATTGTTCTCGAAGGATTACAGGGCAGCCTCAAGTCGGCGGTCGCGCGCCAGCTCGCGGCAGCACTCGACCCGCGCTTCCTGGCGACCTTCACCGTCAGCCCGGACCGGCGCCGGTCCGGAGAGGGGCACTGGCTGGCGCGGTTTTGGCGCGATCTGCCGGCGCAGGGCCGAACCGCGCTCTATGTTCACAGCTGGTATCATCGCGTGCTCGAGGACCGGGCGCTCGCCTTTGCCGAATCCAGCGAGTGGGCCCGCGCCCACGACGAAATCAACGAATTCGAATCGCAGCAGCGCGACAATGGGACGATGATCGTCAAGCTGCTATTCCATGTCACCGAGGCGGTTCGCGCCCGGCGGATCGCCGAAGCACAGGATGATCCGACCGCGATTCCGGCGACCGGGCCCGAACAGCTGCTCGGAAGCGAGCTTCGCGGCGCCTATGACGAAGCCCTGGCCAACATGCTGGCACAGAACAACATGCGCTGGTCGCCGTGGGTGGTGGTCGATGCGGACAAGCCCGGTGCGGCGCTGGTTGCGGCCCTGACAGCGGTCGCCCACGCGTTCGAGCAAGCTTTCGTCGACGGCCCAGCGGCAAGCGCGCGCCCAGCAATCGTGCCGATGCGCCGGTCGCGGGGCAAGATCGACTAAGAGTCGGGATAGGTGATCGCGATCACCTCGTAATTCTTTTCGCCCGCGGGCAGGTAAACGGTCCGAACGTCGCCTATTCGCGCGCCCCGCAACGCCCGGGCCAGCGGGGCGCTCCAGCCGATCAGACCGTTCGTCGCGTCGGCCTCGTCGTCACCGACGATGGTGAGGGTGCGCCGCCGGTCGTCATCGTCGGCGAGACCGACCATCGCTCCAAAGCGGACCTCGTCGCGGCTCGGCTGACTGGCCGGGTCGACTATTCGAGCCTGCTTCATGACCTTCGACAGATAGCCTAGGCGCCGATCGATCTCGCGCAGCCGCTTGCGCCCGTAGATGTAGTCGCCGTTCTCCGAGCGGTCGCCGTTGGCGGCGGCCCAGGCGATGACCTCGACCAGCTTCGGCCGCTCCGAACCAAGCAGGTCGTCATATTCGGCGCGGATCCGGGCCATGCCCGCAGGGGTGATGTAGCGGTCCGCCGCCTTGCCCTGCGGGATCATCAACCGGGACGCGACTTGCCGAGGAACTGCGACAGGCTGGCGCTCTGGCTGGTGGCGTTGATGCGGTCGTAGACGACGCTGTTCTCGAGCACGCGCTGGACGTAGCCGCGGGTCTCCATGAACGGGATCTGCTCGATCCACCGAAGCACGTCTACATTGCCGCGACGCGGGTCGCCGTAGCGCGCGATCCACTTGTTCACATTGCCGCCGCCGGCGTTGTATGCGGCGACCGCAAGCACGTAATTGCCGTCGTAGCGGCTAACCAGGCGCTGGGCGTGATTGCTTCCGAGCATTACGTTGTAGGACGGATCCGCGGTCAGCCGGCCGAAGTCGTAGCCGACCCCTGCCTTGCGCGCCTCGTCGCTGGCGGTGCCGGGCATCAACTGCATCAGGCCGCGCGCACCGGCGTGGCTGACGACGGAGCGGTCGAACGAGCTTTCCTGGCGGGTGATGCCGTGGATCAGCGAGCCCAGGCGTCCTCCGGGAACCCCGGACGAATGGGTCGGGAAGGCCGGCCGGTAATAGAATGGCGAGCCGTCATTCCGAGCCGATCGCGCGACCCACACCGCGATGTCGGGACGACGCAGGCGGTGGCCTAGCTCGACTGCCAGAACACGCTCGGAATCGGTAGCCAGGCTTTCCGAAAGGGCGCGGACGAACAGGGTCGCCTCGTCGCGGCGATTCTGCTGCGACAACAACTCGACCGCCTTGGCAAGACGGTTGTTGGAAAAGGCAGCGCGCTGCGCCGGGGTCACCAGCATGGTCGGCAATCCGCCCGGCGGCGGCACCGAACGGCCGAGCCGCTCAAGCGCGAGTTGGCCGTAGAACAGTTCCGGATAGGCGGCTGCCTGGGCGTAATAGCGATTGGCCTCGGCCCCGCGTGATGCATAGGACATCGCCCGCCCGGCCCAGTAATAGCCCTTGGTGGTGACCTGCAGCGATCGCCCTCCGCGGGCGTATCTGGCGAAATCGGCGGCGGCGGCGGAGTAGTTGCGCGTGCCGGTCAGCGCCGCCTGTCCGGCGAGCCAGGCCAGAGAGGTGTAATTGTCGCGGATGGCGTAGCTCTGGCCGGATACGTCGGTACCGGGCGCAAAGGCATCGTCGAGCTGGCCGGCGATGGCGTGGGCCTGGCTCCAGGCGCCGGCGCTGTACGCATCGCGGGCGAGGATCAGGAGCATCTCGTACCACCGGTCGACATCGGCCGGGCGGTGGACGAAACGATGCGGGCGAGCGGCGAGGGCGCGAGCTCCGGCGCTGTTGCGATAGGTATCCTTGAGGAAGCGGAGGCGGTCCATCAACAGACCTGCATCCTGGGCCGCCTGACCCTCGACGGCGCGGTAGAGGGCTTCGGAATTGGCGTCCGACTTTTGCATCGCAATTCGCGCCTGGAAGGCGGCACGGCGAGAAGGAGAGGCATAAGCCAGGGCCGCCGCAGCGGTGTCGGGCTTCTTGTCGAACAACAGGGCATCGACCCGGGAATCGTGATCGTCGCTGGTCAGAGCGCTCCAGAAGCGTGCCCGGACCAGGCCTTCATCGGCGATCGACAGATCG
Organism: Sphingomicrobium sp.; assembly: GCA_035710225.1. Lineage (GTDB taxonomy): Bacteria > Pseudomonadota > Alphaproteobacteria > Sphingomonadales > Sphingomonadaceae > Sphingomicrobium. The sequence goes on along the minus strand of DASTDT010000037.1, from coordinate 5,526 downwards.
GGAGAGGCCCAGGCGCGGCGGGCTGCACCGGCCGCTTCGCCCGCTCGGCCGGCGGCGGCAAGCGCTTCGGCATATCGTGTCCAGCCGTTGCCGGTGGTCGGCTTGTCCTTGCTGAAGAAAGCGACGACCGTCGGTCCGAATTCACCGCCGCGCATCTGTCGCTCGGCGGCGCGGCGCATGCGGCTTTCGCCAGGCCAGCCGGGATTTGCGTTGAGGAAGCGGGCGTAATCGGAAAAGGCGTAGCCGTCGCTCGTTCGAAGCCGCCGCCAATCGTTCAGCGCGTAGCCGATTTCGGCAGTCGAGACAGCGCGCGCCGCGGGTGATTGAACAGTCTGCGCGCTGGCGCTGACCGAGGGCAAAGCGGCAAGAAGCAGGATGAGGGTCGAGGTCAGCATGCTGGACATCCTGCCGCTTGGCTTCTTATCAATCGCTGAACGCATTCCCGCCCCCGCCTGTTTTTCGCGCCGAAATGGCGAAGTGAAGGAAAAAGCATGTTTTTCGGCTCGATACCCGCACTGGTGACACCATTTGCGGCAGGACGAGTCGATCACGCGATATTCCGTGACTTCGTCGAGTGGCAGATCGAACAAGGCTCGGACGGCCTGGTTCCGTGCGGAACGACCGGGGAGTCGGCGACCCTCACCACTGACGAGCATCGCGCGCTGATTGCCTTGACGGTCGACGTCGCGCGCGGGCGGGTACCCGTGCTGGCCGGCTGCGGATCAAACGACACGGCGCATGCCATCGAACTGACCCGCAGCGCGATGGAGGCGGGCGCGGATGCGGCGCTCCACGTCCCACCCTATTACAACCGGCCCAACCAGGACGGCATTTACGGACATCTGGCGGCGGTGGCCGAGGTCGGGCTGCCGGTCGTGCTCTATAATGTGCCGGCGCGGACGGTGACCGATATCTCGGTCGAGACGATGGCGCGGCTGGCGAAGCTGCCGAACGTCATCGGGGTCAAGGACGCCACCGGCAACCTCGCCCGCGTATCGGCGCAGCGCTTGGCGTGCGGGGAAAAATTCGTCCAGCTCAGCGGCAATGACGACATGGCGCTCGGCTTCAACGCGATGGGTGGAGCGGGCTGCGTATCGGTAACCGCCAATGTCGCGCCGCGGCTATGTGCCCAGTTCCAGGCGGCGACTCGCGAGGGAAAGTGGGTAGAAGCGCTGGAGCTTCAGGACCGCCTTTACCCGCTCCACGCGGCATTGTTCAGCGACGCATCGCCCGGGCCGGCCAAATATGCTTTGAACCGAGTCCGACCGGAGTTTCCGGCGGAGCTTCGCGCGCCGATGACCCCGCCGTCGGAAGCCTCGCGAAAGGCGGTCGACGAGGCGCTGGCCCACGCGGGGCTGATCTGAGGTGACGGCGTTCGAGCTGTTCTTCGGGCTGACCTCGGTCATCCTCGGCCTCGCCTTGGCGCAACTTGCCAATTCGCTCCAGCTGCTGCTTCGCGCCGGGCGGCGGGTGAGCTGGGCGGTCGAGCCGGTGCTGCAGTCGGTACTGATCCTGCTGATCATCGTTTCGGTGTGGGCAGGCCAGTGGTTTGTGCGCTCGACCGCGGAATTCAGCGTCGGACAGGTCCTGCTGCAGGTCGTCAAGCTGCTGGCGCTGTTTGTCGCCGCGTCCGCCGCGCTGCCGGAAATCGATGGCCAGGCAAAGGTCGACTTGAAGCGGCATTATTACGAGGCTCGGCCGGTCACTTGGGGTGCGCTGGTCGCCGGACTGATCCTGTTCGCGGCCTATGCTTTCGCGTTCGGCGGGGCTCCGCTCAGCTTGGCGGCAGTCGCCGAACAGATGCTACTGCCAGCGGTCTATGCGACCCTCATTTTCGTTCGTTGGCGGCCGCTCCATCTCGTCGTCCTGACCCTCGTGGTCGCCATGTTCTCGTTCGAGATCTTCGGCGTTCGCATCGGCTGAGCGCGCTTGGCAGCGGCGGCGCTTGTGCCTAGGGCCGCGCAATGGCCAGCCCCGACATCCACGAGTTCGACAAGGCCAAGGTGGTCGCCGAAAACCGGCGCGCACGCTTCGATTACTTCATCGAAGACCGCTTCGAGGCCGGGATTTCGCTCCAGGGCACCGAGGTCAAGGCGCTGCGCATCGGCGAGGGGTCGATCGCCGAAAGCTATGCGACCGTCGAAGGCGAGGAAGTCTACCTGATCAACGCCTCGATCCCGCAATATGCCGCGGGAAGCTGGATGAACCACGATCCGCGGCGCAAGCGCCGGCTGCTTCTGAGGCGGCGCCAGATCGACAAGCTGACCGGCGCGATCCAGCGTCAGGGGCTGACCCTGATCCCGCTGTCGATCTATTTCAACGGAAAGGGCAAGGCCAAGATTGAGCTTGGCCTGGCGCGCGGCAAGAAGGCCCACGACAAGCGCGAGACAATCAAGCAGCGCGACTGGAAGCGCGACCAGCAGCGGATCCTGCGGGCGCATAAATAGAATTGCCGGGCCATTTGCCGAATGCCGGCAAGCCATTACCATGCGCCGATGCTCGAAAAGCAGCTTGCCTTAATCGAAGCGCAACCGCCGCGGGGCCTGCCGTGGCTGGTGCCGGCATTGATCGCGGCGGTTGCCGCGAGCGGTGCGCTGCTGTTCGCCTGGGCTGGCGAGCCGTTCTACGCCGGCCTGTTCGTCGCCGGGATGGTGGCGATGCTGGTCGCGGCGTTCGTCATCGAGCGGCGCGAGGCGGCGCGCGCCATTGCTCCAGTCACCATCGCGCTGCCCGATTATGCGCTTGCCGCGGCGCTCCTCGAAGCCTCTCGAGATGCCGTTGCGCTGAGCGATTCGTCCGGAAGCCTGGTCAGCGCCAATACCGCCTATCGCGAGCGGTTCGGGGACAAGCGCCCCGACGCAGTCGCCCCCGACGCCAAAGGTGCGGCCCTGCTCGAAGGACTGCGCAGCGCAACCTGGCGCGACGGAGCGGCGGCGGACGACAAGGCCTGGGGCGCGGGCCGAATCGCGGTCGAGCGGGTCGGCGGCAGCGGCGACCTGCTGCTGTGGCGGTTCCAGCGCGGACGGCGCGATATGCTGGACGTCCTGGTGGACCGCATATCGGGCGAGGAAGGCGAATTGTTCGGACAAAGCGGCGTGCTGGCTGTTGTGATCAACCGCAAGGACATGGTCGTCGCCGCCAACCGATTGTTCCAGGAACGCGCATTGGCCGGAGGCATGCTGCCGAGGCCGGTGCCGCTGGCGGATTTGATCGACGGCGATACCAGCCAGGCGCGGCTCAAGGCGGAAGGCGAGGGGGCGTTGCCGCTGCGCTTGGTCCATGTCCCGATTCAGCCCGGCGCCAAGCACGGCGCCGGCCTGGCGCTGTTGTTCGATCGCTCGAGCGTATCGGACGCGGAATCATCCAATGTCCAGGCGCTGCTCGACCTGCTTCCGCTCGGCCTGGCGCTGGTCGATCGCGACGGGCGCTTCCTGACGACCAACAAGGCGTTCCGGACCGCCGGCGGAATCGCCGAGCGCAAGTCGCTGGTCTATCCCGGCGACCTCGTCATCAAGGAGGACAAAGCGGCGGTTGCCGATGCGGTTCGCCGTCATGCCCGCGGCCCGGCGATGTCGCGCGACCTGCCCGTGCGCCTTACCGCCCAGCCGGGCGAGCCGGTGGCCCTGACCGTCGCCAGCCTGCGCGGGCTGGGCGATGCGGCCGTGCTGCTTCTGCTCAAGGACAATAGCGAGGAAGCCAAGCTCAAGCGCCAGATCGCCCAGGCGACCAAGATGCAGGCGGTCGGACAGTTGGCCGGCGGCGTGGCGCACGACTTCAACAACATTCTCACCGCGATCATCGGCCATTGCGACTTGATGATGATGCGCCACGCGCCGGGCGACAGCGACTATGACGACATCCAGCAGATCAAGTCGAACTCCAATCGCGCCGCCGGCCTGACTCGCCAGCTGCTCGCCTTCTCGCGCCAGCAGACGCTTCGACCGCAACTGCTCCAGCTCCCCGATGTGGTGAGCGAGGTGTCCCATCTCCTCAAGCGCCTACTTGGCGAGACGGTCGAGCTGGTCGTCAAGCATGGGCGCGACCTGTTCCCGGTGCGCGCCGACCCGGGCCAGCTTGAGCAAGTGATCGTCAACCTGGCGGTCAATGCGCGCGATGCGATGCAACCGTCGGGCGGCGGCACGCTGACCATCCAGACTTATTCGGTCCGCGCCGACCAGGTCGCCGAACTGGGTTCGGACATCCTCCCGGTGGCCGACTACGCGGCGCTGTCGATCACCGATACCGGAACGGGGATCGCGACCAGCGTCCTGGGCAAGGTGTTCGAACCTTTCTTCACCACCAAGGAAGTCGGCAAAGGCACCGGCCTGGGGCTGTCGACGGTTTATGGCATCGTCAAGCAATCGGGCGGCTTCATTTTCGCCGATTCCAAGGTCGGCGAGGGCACCCGCTTCACCATCTATCTGCCCGCCCATGAGGTCGAGCAGGCGGCCGCTTCGTCGCGCCTGCCGGCCAAGCCGCAGGAGACCGAGCTGTGGGGCAGCGGAACGATCCTTCTGGTCGAGGACGAGCCGATGGTCCGAACCGTCGCCGAGCGGGCGCTCAGCCGCCATGGCTACAAGGTGCTGACCGCGAGCAATGGCGAGGATGCGCTCGAGCTGCTGCGCGGCGGCGAGACGGTCGATCTACTGGTCAGCGACGTCGTCATGCCGGTCATGGACGGTCCGGCCATGGTCCGCGAGGCGCGGCTGCTTCACCCCAAGCTGCCGATCCTCTTCATGTCCGGCTATGCCGAGGAGCAATTGCGCAAGTCGATCGACATCGAGCACGCCGCCTTCCTGCCGAAACCCTTTTCGATGCAGGAACTTGCGGAAGCGGTGCGGGCGGTGTTGATGGCCGATCCGCCGGAATAAAAGACTTTTCACAAGCGAAACGGATGCTATGCGTGGCCGCCATGTTCCGGTCGCGTTCGATTTTGATCGTTGAGGACGAGCCGCTCATTTCGATGATGCTCGAGGACTTCGTGCAATCGCTTGGGCACAGCGTCGCGGCGATCTGCGAGTCGGTCGGCGATGCGCTCGCCGCGATCGAGAGCAACAGCTTCGACATGGCCATCCTCGACGTCAACCTGAAGGGCGAGAACGTGTGGCCGGTGGCGCACGAGCTTCGCAGGCAAGACATTCCGTTCGTGCTGGCCAGCGGCGGCCACGTCGATCCCCCGCCGAGCGAATTTGCCGATGTGCCGATGATCGACAAGCCCTATACGATCGACCGGATCAAGCCGGCGATCGAACGCGCCGTCGCTTTCAACCACGAATGATGTTCCCCTCTTGTTCTTGGGGAACATATTAGATACACACGTCCTCTCGGGCCGGCTTGTCGCTGGCCGTTTGACGGAAGGACAGGGGCCATGGCTACGCAGCTCAAGGTCGTCGAAACAGGCGGGGTCGCAGTGAACACGGAACGTCAAAAGGCATTGGAAGCAGCGCTCGCGCAGATCGATCGCGCGTTCGGCAAGGGCAGCGCGATGAAGCTCGGCAGCCGCGAGCAGATCGAGATCGAGACGGT
>DASTDT010000036.1:0-2301 GCA_035710225.1 Sphingomicrobium sp. | reverse complement strand
CCGGCCTCGTCGCGGCTGGTCGAGCGCCAGCCGCCTTCGGCGAAACGCCGCTGGAAGGCCTTGCCCGCCGCTTCGCCGTCGGCATCCGGCGGAAGCAGGATTCGATAGCTGGTTGTGCTGATGCTGCCCGGCTGGATCAGCCCGCTCGATGCCAGGCCCGCTTCGTCCATCACCGACGGCGGGGCGAGCGCAAAGCCGGACGCCCCTGGCGCCTTGTTGATGACCCCGGAGATGCGATAGCTGGCCCGGCCGACGCGCAGCCGGTCGCCGGCCCGAAGGTCAAGCCGCTCGGCGATTTCCCGGCCGATTGCGATTTCGGCGCCTTGGGGCCGTTTGCCACCCGCCGCCAGATCGAGCTTGCCGGCCAGCGGCCAGGCGGAATCGACTCCCGACAGCTCGGACAGGATGCTTCGCCCGCTGGCCGCGACCAGCATGGCGCGCGTCGTTATGCTCTTCGACGAAGGGCCGAGCGCATCGACTGCCGCCTTTTCTTCGTCGCTGGCTTCGCGCTGCGACACCGTCAGCATCAAGTCGCCGCCAAGCAGCTGCCGGCCATTGTCGGCGATTGCCCGGTCGACTGACGAGGCGAGGCTGGTGACCGACGCTAGGCCGGCGATCGCCACCGCGAGACACAGCCAAAGCAGGCCAAGTCCCGATAAACCGCCCCTGAGGTCGCGCAGGGCCAGTTTGAAGGACAGGTTCACGCCGGTTGGATTTCTTGGGTCAGTCGCCCGTCGGACATTTGGACCGTCCGCCCGGCACGTGCGGCGACCGCTGCGTCATGGGTAATGACCAGCAAGCCGGCACCGGCCTTGCCTGCGCGCTCGAACAAGAGTTCGATGATCGCAGCGCCCGTCTTGCTGTCGAGGTTGCCGGTCGGCTCGTCGGCCAGCAGAAGTTGCGGCCTGGGCGCGGTAGCGCGGGCAATCGCCACGCGCTGCTGCTCACCGCCCGACAATTGTGCCGGATAATGGGTCAACCGGTGGCCGAGGCCGACCTGTTCGAGCTCGAACGCCGCCCGGCCGCGCGGGTCGTCTATCCCGGCGAGCTCGAGCGGGACGGACACATTTTCGATCGCCGTCATCGTCGGCAGGAGGTGGAATGCCTGCAGGATGATCCCCAGCGAGCGGCCGCGCAGTTTCGCCAGCTGATCCTCGTTGAACGCGCCGATGTCCTGGCCGGCCAGCCTGACCCTTCCCGAATCGGCGCGCTCCAGTCCGGCGACCACCGCCATCAGCGAACTTTTCCCTGATCCCGAAGGACCCAGCACCGCGACGCTTTCGCCGGGCTCAAGCCTCAGGCTGACCCCTTTCAGGATTTCCGTCCGGACATCGCCCTCGCCAAGCGTCAGGCGAACGTCTTCCAGGTCGATTAGTGGTTCGCTCATAAGTGACGCAGGTAAGAAGCTTGTTTCGCGGCCACAATGGCCCCAACTTGCCGGCCATGATCCGCCGGTCGATTGCCACCGCCCTTTTGTCGATGATGTTGACCGGCGCCGGCCCGCCGCCGAACCGGCCATTGGTGTTGGCTTTTGGAGACAGCTTGACCGCGGGCTACGGTCTCGACCAGGGGCTCGGTTTCGCTCCGCAATTGCAAGGCACCTTGCGTCGGCACGGAATCAGGGCCGATGTGGTCGATAGTGGCGTTTCGGGCGACACGACCGAGGCCGGCAAGGCTCGGCTCGGCTGGACGCTCGACGGCATGGCGCGCAAGCCGGACCTGGTGATCCTCGAGCTTGGCGCCAATGATATGCTCCGCGGCCTCGATCCCCAGCTGGCGGAGGCTAACCTCGATTCCATGCTGGCCGAACTTGGCCGCCGCCGGATCCCGGTCTTGCTGGCTGGAATGCGCGCCGCGCCCAACCTCGATCCGGCTTATATTGCCAGGTTCGAGGCGATTTATCCGGCCGTGGCGCGGAAGCATGGCGCGCGCTTCTATCCGTTTTTCCTCGACGGAGCCGCCGCTCAGCCTGGCATGATCCAGCCCGACGGGATGCATCCCACCTTCGCGGGCGTGAAGCAGGTGGTCGTCAGGATAACGCCGGCCGTAAAGCAGGCGCTCGGTAGGTAGGGACCTCTAGGCGTTGAGCCCGTCGAGGGAAATCGGCTCGGCGAACTCCGCTCCGATCCGCTTGCCGGCGATCCAGCGAACCAGCGCATTGGCCCGCTCGCGGCCTGGCAGGATCAGCCAGATGCGCGTTCCCACCTCGAATTCGCCCTCGGCCTCGGCCATGAAGCCGGTTTCGGAAATGTTGATCAGCTTGGCCTCGAAACCTTCCGATCCGAGCTCGCGGACACGAGC